>JBOHHD010000475.1:0-21685 GCA_050700515.1 Pseudonocardiaceae bacterium | reverse complement strand
GCGATGGGCAGCTGCCGCAGCAACGCGATCACGACGTCCCACGGCACTGGCTCATTCCGCACGGGCACCTTCCGCACTGGCCCGTTCCGCACTGGCCCGTTCCGCTCGCTCAGCGCGATACCGGGCTCGATCTCCTCCAGCAGCAGCGCACCGTGGTTCAGGTCGGCATCGAGCAGCTCGACGACCCCGGGGTGCCAGTGCCACGCGCGCAGCCCGATCGCCTCGATCCGGGCGATCTCGACGTCTGGCACGATCTTGAGGAACGCGGCTGAGCCTTCCTCGCGGCCCCCCTCGCGCAGGCACCGCAGGACCACGGAGGTACCACCGGCGAGCAGCGCCGTGGTGTGCAGGCGCCAGCGGGCGCACAGGTCGGCGACCAGCGCGGGCAGCCAAGCAGCGATCGCTTCCTCCGCTGCAGGTCACCGATGGGTCAACCGGGATCTCGACACCGGCAAGATCACATCAACGCACCCACCGAGCAGCGGGGGTGTGCCGGCAGGGACCTGCCGGGTCGATCAACTATGCGGTGAACCGCTCCGGGTGGCCGGCCGGCGCGACCAACAATCAGATTGCTCGGTCCGATTATCGGCCACTCAGTTGCGTGATCCATAGCGTAATAAACACGCGATCACGGATCGAACTATTGACTAACCAGGTCTACGGATATCACCATATGCATGAGCGATCACCGCCGAAGGGTGGCAGCCCATGTCGTTCGGCACGCGGGTTCCGTCCATGATCGACCTGCTCGCATCCCCGGCTGGCCGGCCGCTACCGCCCCGACAGCAGCCCGGCCGGTCGCAGCCGACGATGCGCCCGTCAGGCGGGACCGACGTCGAGGTCCGTCCTGATCGACGAGTCGATGGCCTCCCGGTGGCGCTGGCTGTGGCCGAGCTTCCCGACTTCAACCGGAAAGGATGAGAGGGATGAACATTGTCGTCTTATCAGCAGTTGTAATCGCATTATTGATCGTTGTCGTGTTGCTCTGTTTCTCCGTTACCGATGTATTACGCATACGTGCTGATAAGGGTGCCACAAATCTCGATACCAAGGAAACTCCGATGATTACACGCAATCCGTACATAGCTGACCCAGCTTCCGCAGCTCAGACGAATGGCCCGGTAGGCGTGGGCTACCTGGACGAGCCCTATTCCTCATCACCTACCACGACCGCCCCGGCAGGGCTGGGTTACCTAGATGAACCCGTCCCCACACCCAGGCCGGCACCCCCAGCGAGCGCCCCGAGCAGCGTGGGCTACCTGGACGAACCCGCCCCTACACCTGAGCCGGCACCTGCGGCGAGCGCCCCCAGCGGCGTGGGCTACCTGGACGAACCCGCTCCGGCACCCCGGCCGGCACGCGCTCGGGCGTCAGCCGCCCCGGCACCTACGGCGAGCGCCCCGAGCGGCGTGGGCTACATGGACGAAATGGACGAATCCCCTCCCCCACCCAGGCCGGCACCTGCTCGGGCATCCACCGCCCCTGCACCTGCGGCGGCACCCACTCCAGTGGGCGTGGGTTACATGGACGTGTGACAGCGCTATTGCGTTGATGAATCACCGACCAAGGTTCCGGCAAGTCGATGGCACTCATGATGCGGAGCCACCGGCTTGCCGAACTTGGTCAGCTCCTTGAGGACCTTCTGACCAGTCGATCTCCTCGATCAGCTCGGCGTAGGTGGCCGCGTAGCCGTCGTCGCCCTGCCCCCTGCCCCATCTCCACGATGACCTCCCACCGTTCTGGCTCTCCGAGGTGAGCGGTATCGAGCCGGATCGACTTGCCGGAACCTTCGACCGCTCACCCGCCACGGTCAGGAGGTCGCGGTCGTCATCGACATCGAGGAGTACCGGCAGTTGACCGGGTCACGCTCGACATCGCACGGGAGGGGCTACGCAGAGCAGAACCCCGCCCGTTCCATGGTTGACGCGCTCATTACGGCCACCGCCAAGGTCCACGACTGGACGGTGGCGACTCGCAATGTCAAAGACTTCGGCAACACCGGCGTGCGCGTGCTCAACCCCCTCGTCGGCTGACCGGTCCATCGGAGAGCCCCGCGGTCAAGTGGTCGAGCGCCTGGGCTCTCGACCACCTGCACGCCGCCGGTGTAGCCGCCAGCCCACGCCAGCACTGGTCCTGCTGGCGATGAAGTCACTACCAGGCCAAACCACCTGAGATATCACAAGATAGGGCTGTAGCACTAACTGCCACGACACCCTCACCACGGGGTTGGGTGCTTTCTATCTTTTAGATAGATCCACAGCCACCTTGCCGTTGTCCACAGGCTTGAGCTGCACATTTGACCCTCGCCAGCCCGCTCTGTCCACAGCCCGACAGGCTAATTCGGAGAGCTATCCACAGCTCGTCGGCGTGTTGTACACATAGCGCTCCACATGACTGGCAGGCTAGTGTTCCTGGCTCCCATTCTTCGAGAAATCTAGCAATGACGTTAAGGAGATTCATTCACCGTGAAGAAGAGCCAGCGAACAACGCCGACCAATTTTTACCCCGCTAGCGGGCCGACTCCACGACACAAGGCCGTCCCGGCTGAGCCGCGAGCGCTCTCGCTTAGCAATTCACAGTCGACGGGCGTGGACGATGGTACGCTTACCAAAGATTTTAGGCGAAGCGACGTTGCCGCCGCGGTAGAGGAATTTCATTCTGCGTTCAACCTGCCAAGCCAGAAGCAGCCTTCCATCAATGTGGAGAAATCTTTGGAAGCGCTACGAATCTCGTTACTCCAAGAGGAGGTCAGCGAATTGGTCGCTGCAACATATGCTCGCGATCTGATTGGGATAGCTGATGCGTTGGCAGATATCACCTACGTGGTATATGGTACCGCATTGACCTACGGAATTGATCTAGATTCCGTGCTCAGTGAGGTCCACCGGTCAAACATGAGCAAGCTAGACCGGGATGGTAAGCCAATGATAAGATCGGACGGAAAAGTGCTGAAGTCTGAACGCTATTCGCCACCCAATGTCGCCGCCGTGTTGAAAAATCAAGTTTCGCTTAGCGAGTCAAGAACATAGCTATTCGATGATAAAGTAGCGCCGCCCCGCCCAGGTAGAGATTCGCTCCTCAAATCTCTTCAAACTCTGGTTTATTGAATCGGCAATGCGCTGCTGTGTCGAAATGCAAAAAAAGGCCCGCGAGCCGAAGGCCCCGAAACGCACGGAACGAATCGTTAAGTACTGCCGACCCACCCCCGATGCAATTTGATCTCGGATGCGCGAACACTGAGCCCGCCATGGTGACCGATCACAGTGTTGGTAGAAAATCACGCTGGTTCCGTCCGAAAGTAGAGAAGCTATCTCCGTCACTGTTACATACTTTCCCGCAAGCCGCGAAGAAGGACTTACCGATCGGACCTCGAGTCCATTATCCGGATCCAAAAAGATCAATTCACAGCCAGCGACAGCTTCTTTTGCTCGGATAAACCACGCAGTTCGCTCTCGAAGCCTTTCAGGCGACGATCTCACCACATCAGGCAAAGGTTCTGAAAAAAATAGCGTGTTAGCTGGAAGAATATCTGATTGCTCTATGAGCGACAGGTGCAGGTCTCCCCGACTTCGAAGACCCGCCTCGATCTTCCGCATCCTATAAAGTAACTCGGAGTCGAGGCCGTCCCACCCCTCACCTGACGACAGGTGAGCACGTCGTCGTCCGTCACGGTTAGATTCTTGATGCACTGTCAAATACCAGATGACACCAAGACGCATCTTTAGGTCTCCATCAGAGCAGAGAACTCGAAGCAATGCGTACTTGGCATAATCTCCTATATCGTTGACGAAGTTATGTCTCATATTACTACCATTTCCTCCTATCAATTAAACCTCTCCCGTCGAAGCGTGCCGAGATTAACGAGACGGGTGCGCTTGCGACAAGCTCAACTTCTTCGACAAAGCGAACTGTTTCACGAGTCAGTTGTTCAAATCTGCAGGCAACTCTATTGGCGCAGTCCAAATAGTCTAAAAAAGTCAAAGCGACGTCAGTGGCTCCATTGAGGAGAACGGACCTTCTCAACTGAGTCCACGAAAACTCCGCGACCCGACGTACACTTCCTGATACAGAGCCTACTTCGACAGCCGACAGATTGCTTTTGTGCAGCCCGGCGCGCTCGGCTATTGTTTCCCAGGTGAGTTCTCGACCCATCGGTCCAGATACTCCGCCCACACGTATCGGGTACACCCGAAACACTACGATCACTCGACGTAGACGTTGCGGGGCAATACCAACTTCCGAAAGAAGCGCGTTAACAGTAGTGTCCCGCGACGTAACGTGAGGAAATGAGCCATGAAGCAAACTCAGACCGGTTCCTTGCGTGCCCTCAATGAGAATTGACTCTCCACGAGAATAACATGACTCAAGCAGTTCGGCAGAGTCTCGGACGTACGGAGCAAGCTCAGGAACATCTTTAGCAAATCTAACAGCTCCAGCAATTCCACGGCTTGCGATGCGACGAACGAAGGCCGAACCTACCCCAGCCCCGGTAGACCCTATCAGGGGCTTCAAGCTTGCCTCCCGTACAACATCGTCATCCTCAATGATAAGGACCGCGGGATCGATGGTCAAACGGTCGGCCGGCACCCCGCATTCAGCGATTTCCCGAAGTAATACGCTTGGATTCACGACGGCTCCGGTACCAATCAGCAACGGCGTCGTTGGTGTAGCTCGCGTGCCGCTTGGCAGCTGACGATGAGTGTATACGACCCCGTCGTGACCACATACTCGGTGGCCTGCATTCGGCGCCCCAACACGAACCAGTAATTGATACTCTGGTGAAATAAAGAACGCGATATTTCCCTTTCCCTCGCTACCCCATTGACCACCTACCAAAACATCAACACACGGAACACATTGCTGACGTGCGGGACGTACCCGAGAACTGACTCTAACAGCAACATCATCAGGAGTCGACGTGCTTGTATCAATAGCCAGATCCGCGTCTGACTCCAGAGTGCGAATTGCCGTTTCCGTCGATGATCCTGCGGCCACAGACCAACCGACACCCGAATCGCTTTGTCGAGCACGAGCGTCATACCGTCCGGCAAGCTGTTGATTATCGGCAGTCAGGTGAACATGCAAAATACGCCACCTTCCCGCTGCCAGATCTCTCATAGCACGAACTTGCTCCACCGTTCTTACAGCGTCCACTACAATAACCTTGGCCGCAGGACGGTCAAGAACAGATCGCGCAACTGCATCCGCTATCCATTCTCCTCCTTGGAATCGTCTTTCGAGGCCAATTTGCTGAAGTTCACTTCGACCAAGAACGCGATCTGTCAATGTCGATAAGATGTTAGATGTACTAATGTGACAAGCTGCATAATTCTGTACCATATATGTGGCAAGCGTGGTCTTGCCAGAGCCGATCGGACCTGAAAGTAAGATGATGACCTTCTCATAGGTCATGACATGCCCCTCTCGCTGTTCGTTCGACTCATAAGCTGCCCGTTACAGAGTAAAGACACGAAGTGACCGTGTCGAGGATGACAGCGTGTGACCGCAGCGTGGAGTGAAAGACCATCCCGGCCGGAGATCTGCACTCCGCATGGGGGACCGGGTCCGCCGGATCAACGCCAGCGACGCAGATCGGGGTTACACCAACTCGCCATCTCTGTGTCGGCACCATCGACCAGAAATGTTTTCGGAGCATACAACTGGGGAGCTCATCGGTGGACCTACCATTGGACGAGCCAGGTTCTGCAGGTTCAGAAAGGCCCGGCTGGTCACGCTGGTCCGGGCCGGTTTTCCGGTGTTCACAGCAGAATCTTCAGGGCCACCCCGTAGCGGCCGATACCGATCTGCTCGTCCAGCCGCGGCTGCTCGCGGTCAATCCCCAACATCAAGGAGGTGAAGGTGTGCCAGGTGACCGAAGCGGCGACTCGGGGCGACACTGCACCGGGGGATAGCGCAATGTTGATCAAGCTGGGATCAGATCGGTTGGATCGTGCCGCGCCAGCGGGGCACAGCGTGGCTTGCGGTATTCGGTAGCCGTCTCGGGCAGGTGGAGGTCGGAGATGGCAGCCGGCGGTACAGGCCACGGGTGACGCGATCGCTGGCCCTCGTGAGCTCCGGTAGGGACGCTGCCAGCCCAGCAACGAGTACGACGGGATACCTCACGCGGTGCGGGGGAGCTCGCGCTTGCCTTCCAGGAAATCGAGAAATACCGGAGGACGGTTGAGCCGCCAGCACTTGCGCCGCCCGTTACCGAACGCCTTCGTGAACAGCTCGCGGGTCTGGGTCACGCCCAGCCAGTGCTCCTGGCAACAACCCGCCGGTGATTTCGTCGATCGGCGGGTGCATCAGGGGTTCGCCACCGGTGATTTCACTGACTGCCACCGAGGTAGCGGCCCAGCGCGGAGATGGGGAACACCAGCCGGTAGAGGTGGTGGTTGAAGTAAAGGTCACCGGAGAAGCCGGTGCCGGTGAACTGCGGCTCGTCCCAGGAACCGTCGGGCCGCTGGGTGGTGCACAGCCACCCCACCCCGCGCTCGACGGCACCGGACCGCTCACCGGCGGCCAGCAGGGCCAGCAGTGCCCACGCGGTCTGGGAGGCCGTCGACTCGCCCCGGCCCACCCACGACCGGTCCCGGTAGGAGCGCAGGTCCTCGCCCCACCCGCCGTCGGGATTCTGGTGATGTTCCAGCCACCGCACGGCCCGCTGGATGCAACCCACACCCCGGGGAACACCGGCGGCGACCAGCGCGGGGACCACCGTGCCCGTGCCGTAGACGTGGTTGGCGCCCCACCGGCCGAACCAGGACCCGTCGGCTTCCTGCGCCACCCGCAGCCACTGCACACCGCGCCGGCAGGCGGCGCTGTCCGTGAGGCCCTCGGCGGCGAGCGCTTCGACCACATGCGCGGTCACGTCCGCGGACGGCGGGTCGATCACCGCGCCGAAATCGCAGAACGGCAGTTTCTCGCACAGTCCGCGGGTGTTGTCGGCGTCGAACGCGCCCCAGCCGCCGTCCCGGGACTGCATGCCGATCAGCCAGGTCATCCCCCGGTCGAGGGCCGCCCGAAGATCGTTACGGTCGGCCAGGGCCAGCCGCCGCAACGCGAGCACGACCTCGGCGGTGTCGTCGGTGTCGGGGTAGTTGTCGTTGTGGAACTCGAAGGCCCACCCGCCGGGGGGCAGCGACGGACGACGGACCGCCCAGTCACCACGGATCCGGATCTCCTCCCCGAGCAGCCAGTCGGCCGCCCGCCGCAGCGCGGGGTCCACGGCGGGCACGCCCGCGTCGAGTAACGCGGTCACCGCCAGGGCGCTGTCCCACACCGGCGACTGGCACGCCTCCAGTCGCCGGACCCAGCCGTCGGGGGTGCGCTCCCGGATGGTGAACCCGTCCAGACCCTCGATCCCGGCCCGCACCGCCGGATGATCGGGTGGATGACCCAGCAGGTGCAGGGCCAGCAGCGAATACACCCACGGCGACTGGAGACCGCCCCACGAGCCGTCCCTTTCCTGCCGGGCCAGGATCCACTCCTCGGCCCGGCGCAGCCCCGCTCGCCGCAGCCGGGGCACCGGCCGCCGCGCGTAGGCGTGCAACACCCGGTCGATGCGCTGGAAGAACCCGGGCCAGGTCCACAGCCGGTCCAGGGGTTGGGCCGGGGCACCGGTGCGCAGTTCGTCCACGCCGAACGGCAGCGACCGTACCGACCGGATCGTGGTGACGACGGTCAGCGGCACGATCGTCCGCCGGGCCCAGCACGCCCAGTCGTAGATGTTCAACGGGAACCACAAGGGCAGGAACATCAGCTCCGGGGGCAGGTCGGGCAGCTCGTCCCAGGACCACAACCCGAACAGGGCCAGCCAGATGCGGGTGAACACCCGGGCGGCCTCCAGCCCGCCGTGCGCCCGGACGAACGCGGCGGCCTGCCTCAGCTGCGGGGCATCCGGGGGATCACCGGCCAGGCGCAGCGCCACCCACGCCTCGACAGTGGTGGACAGGTCCCCCGGCCCACTGTGGTAGGTGGCCCAGCCGCCGTCGGGCCGCTGCTGGGACCGGATCCATCGGGCGGTCTCCTCGGTCTGCTCGGCGGTCCGGATGCCGAGGAACTCGCGCAGCAGCAGGTCTTCGGCGTCCATGGTCACATTGGCGGCCAGCTCCCCCTTCCACCAACCCGCGGCGTGCTGCTGCGCCCGTAGTTGCTCGACCGCGGCGTCCAGCGCCTGGGCTGCGGGGAGCGCGGGGGAGCCGCTCGTGCTCTCCGCCGGATCGGTCCGGGTCATTCAGGACTCCCTCGTGACGATGAAGCGGGCGATCGCGGTGCGGCGAGGCGCTGTCCAGCAGCACCTCCTACGCCAGCACCAGCAGGGCATCCCGTTGTTCACCAGCGCGGGCGGTTGGCTCTTCGGGGTGTTCGGGCCGCTCACCCGCCCAGGTCACGGCCAGGTCGACGTCGAAACCCGCCAGCAGCGCCGTCCGGTCCCCCGCCGTCCGGTCCCCCGCCGTCCGGTCCCCGAGATCATCGATGATCCGGGCGACGTTGTACACCGCGACGAGGTCCGTGCGCAGCCGGCGGGGCAGGACCCGCGGCGCGACCGGGAAGTTCTCCGCTCGCCGCTGGCCGGCCGGCGCGGGGCCGGTGGTGGCCGGCGCCCTCTCCGGCGCGCCGACCGGGGTCGATGCCATGGTCCCATCCTTGGACCGTCAGCCGGGGTATTTCTGCGCCCTACGGGTCAGTTCTGCGCTCGGGGACTTGTCATGCATGAGTAGAGCTCACCAAATAGGTACCGAGGTGCTCCAATCGCAGCCCGAGCCGATGAACCCGCAGTGATCAGAGCCAGAGCGACCAGACCAGGACCAGGAGGGGGCGGGGAGAGTGCACGCGGAGGGGGACCACATGCGCCTGCACGCGCTGGTCCCCGCGATCGTCGAACGACTGCCGGTCATCCTCACCGAGGTCGGTGACCTGCTCGCCGAACAGCACCCGGACTACGCGCGGTTTCTCGCCGGGGAGTTCGACGAGGTGCTCACCGCGGCCGAGGGATTCGTCGCCCGGCTGGTCGGCCTGGCCCAGGGCGATCCGTCGGCGATGGCCCCTGAGCTGGAGTGCGGGGTGGAGCAGACCCTGTTCGAGGAGATCGGACGCCTGCACTGCCGCCGGCACCAGGACGTGACCCGGCTGCTGGCGGCCTACCGCGGCGGCGCCGTGGTGGCCTGGCGCCACGTGGCCGACACCGCCCTGCGGATCGGCATGCCGGTCGGGGCGTTCGCCGGGCTGGCCACGGCCGTGTTCACCGCGGTGGACGAGCTGTCGTCGGCCTCGTTGCGGGGTTATGTGCAGGAGCAGTCCAGGGTCGGGTACACCCGCGAGCGGCAACGTGACGAGCTCGCCGAGTTGCTGCTGTCGGACCGCTCCGACACCGCGGCCATCCGGGCCGCGGCAGCCCGCGCCGAGTGGCCGCTGCCCCGGGAAGCCGCAGTCGTCATGATCGACCCGGACAATGAGGTCGCCCGGGTGCTGCTCGCCCGCCTGGACGCCTCCTGCCTGCGGCTGAACCGGGGACGGGCACTGCTGGCGATCGTGCCGGACCCCGCCGGTCCGGGGCGACGCACCCGGCTGGCCACCACCCTGCGCGGAGCCGGCGCCGTCGTGGGTGCCACGGCCCGCCTCGATCGGCTGCCGGCCACCGTGCACCTCGCCGAGCTCGCCACCCGGCTGCGGCAGGCGCAGGTGCTCTCCGACGACCCGCTGTTCGTCGACGAGCACCTCGACACCATGGTCGTGCACCACGACGAGCAACTGCTGAGGGCGTTGCGCCGCCAACACCTCGCTCCGCTGGCCCCGCTGTCGGGCACCACCCGCAACCGGCTGTCC
Source organism: Pseudonocardiaceae bacterium (assembly GCA_050700515.1). GTDB lineage: Bacteria > Actinomycetota > Actinomycetes > Mycobacteriales > Pseudonocardiaceae. The sequence continues at coordinate 11,857 of JBOHHD010000475.1, read as the reverse complement.
GAGACGCTCACGTCGTGGCTGATGAACATGGGTAACCGCCGGGCGGTGGCCGACGAACTGCACGTGCACCCGCAGACGGTGCGGTACCGGATCAGCCGGCTGCGTGAGCTGTTCGGCTCCGCCCTGGACGAACCCGCCACCCGGGCCACGCTGCTGCTCGCGCTGGCCTGGGGTCCGGCCGTCGCCGAGACCGACCTGGGGGCGCCGCACCCTCCATCGAGCGACGGGTCGGCGTAGACGGTCCGACGAATGGACGATGCCCTCGGCCTCGGTCCTGCGGCGGTATGGGATCGGTACCCGCCGCCACGAGGGGGACGGTTCCGCTACCAACAGCACCACCCGCCAAGTCGGCGGTGCACTCGGCGTCGCGGTGCTCGGTAGCGTGCTGTCCTCCTCGTATCAGGAGCAGATCGTCAACTCCACCCCCTCCTCGACAGGTGCTCCGGGCTTGCTGGAGGCCCAGGACTCGATCGGGGCCGCCCTGGCGATCGCGAGCCGGCTCGGACCGGCCGGTGCCGGACTCGCCCTGGCCTTCCTCCCCGCGCACCCGCGCAAGGCGCCCGTACCCGAGGAAAAGCCGGATCAGCTCCGCGGTTGAACAAGAGCCGGAACTGGTGCAGCGATTCATCGGTGATGTGTTCGGCCCGCACTCACCGGGCTGAATCACAATCGTAAATTCCTGGGCAAGGCGCTGTCCTAGAAATCCGCGGGCAGGCGAAGCACCGTGCCGGGATGGATGAGGTTCGGGTTGTTACCGATGATGTGCCGGTTCGCCTCGAAGATCGGCTCGAAACCGCTGCCGATGTAGAGCGGAGCCTGAGCGGCGGCGATACTGGAGAGCGTGTCCCCGGGCTGGACGGTGTAAAGGAAATAGCTGCGAAAGCCCGGCACAATAGCCGTACCGAAGAAGACCGGCACGGAGACCATCCCCGGACTCTCGTCCGCACCGGTGCTCGGTCCGGCTTGCACGACCCCGCGCGTGGTCGGGGGTGGATCGGGCAATGAGATGCTCACCTGCCAGGGTGAAGTCAGATTGGTATTCGTCACGAAGGTCTCGACGAGGATCTGCCCATCCCCGCTGAGCACCCGCAAGTCGATGGTGGCCTCGAAACCGCCACCTGACCCCGCGATCAGGAGTGAACTGCCCACGAGGTCATTCGCTCGTGGTTGGTCGATTCGGAAGCTCTCTTGCAGCGATTCGGACATGACGGGAGCACCTTTCTGCCGCTTGCCAGCGTGATGAGACCGGTAGGTCGCCGCTAGGAAAGTACCACCTGGCCGTGAATTTACCACGCGGCACCCGCCGCACACCGGGGCAAGCGGCTGGAGGCGCGGTGAGGCAATCGCCCGCGTGCTGCCGGAAAACAATTATACAGCCACGCGATCACGGAAGTACTGGCGGGAATGAACGTTCCACCCCATGGATGGGTGGATTTAGAGCATATTCGTGGCCCGACGGGCGGTGGCTGGAACAAACGAGAAGAGGGACAAGCGATAGTGAGAGGGCCACATGAACAGGCGAACCAAAGGTAAGGCGCAGCAGTGCCTGGAGATCCAGCGCATCGTGTATGCCGGCCACAAACGCCCGCACGGTTTCCCACGACGACAGAAACCGACGGCAGTCACTTGTCGACGCTTACTGATCCCGAACTCGTGAGGGCGGTGCGGCGGCGTTTCCTGGTTCTTTGGGAGATGCACACCGGAGGGTTCAGCTCAAGCGAGACCACCCTCAACTTAGCCCGACGCAAGAGTACGCAAATCGATCTGGAAACGACTGGATCGTCACGCCGACTCGTCGGCGGCGAGCTGTGCGAAGAGGGGCTGCACAACCTCGATCAAGCTGCTTGCCTCAATTTTGATTGTCTCATCATCACGTCCGCTCCCGCAGTAGACTGTCTCCATGGCCCGCACTGAGGTGTCGAAGGCCACCAGCGTCCCCGATCGGAAGGTGAGTGGACTAACTCCACCCGGGGCCGTCCCTAATTCTTTCAGATCATCTGGACCGGCCCGGCGCAGCTGCGATCGTGGCACGCCGGTGGCTTTAGCCAGTCGGCCGTATTTGACCGCGGACAGAATCGGGAGTGAGATAAGGACAAATTTGCCACCATCGGTTCTGAACGCCATCGTCTTCAACAGTTGGTCGGCGGGAAGCCGTAGCTCCCGCACAATATCGTCGTAAGTCCGGATCGGCGGGTGTGAAAAGCATGAGAAGGCGACGCCTGCGGTGCGCAGAATTTCGATCGGCGTCAGTGGTTCAGCTCGAGTCATGAGGCAACGCTACATCACGGTCGTCTCCGGATCAAACTATAGAAGGTAAACCGCATGACCTGCGAACCCGTTTCATCGGAAAGCTCACCACGCTGATGAAGAATACCATAATCCGGTCGGGACAACGAAACCGAGGTGCCGATGACGGTCATACGTCCCGAAAGTACATTCCCGGCTCGCACCGGGCGAAGCCAGCGTAACTGTTCTACACCCGGCGACACATCCATTGCCGTATTTCGCGCGACCGAGTTAACATAAAGTCTCATGTACATGCCGGCGACATGCCAACCGCTCGCCACAAGATTATAGAGCGTTCCATCCGGCGCGGGTAGATGTTGAGGTTGCGGATCGTATCTACGCGCAAACCGCACAATTTCCTCGGCGGACACGCTGTAACTTCCCAATTCGTGGACCTCGCCGACACGGAAGCCTTCGAAGTAGCGTAACATAGGATTCCCCGTTCGAGTCAGATTCGAAGCCGCGGAAAGAGCTCAAGGGCGTTATCGCGGCCGATGCTTGCGATGGCCGCGATACTGGCTCCACGGTACTCTTCCACTCCACGCCGAGTCGCCGCGACAACGGCGTCCTTCATAAACGGGAAATCTGTACCAAAAAGAATATGTCCCTTGCCTGCCACTTCCCACAGGCACGCAAGCGTACCGGGACCTGCCGCTTGGGCCGTCTCGAAGTACAAACGACTCAGTTCGGCGCGCACAATCTTCCTGTCGGCATGCCGGTTGCCGGCCAAAACCCAAGTCGCGGCCAGTTCCAGGCGTGAAGCCAGGTAAGGGATAGCACCGCCGGCATGCGCGAGTATGAATCGCAGCTCGTGATAGCGACGCAGCGTTCCACGAAAGAGGAGATCAGCCACGGCCCGCGTCGTATCCATGACAAAATCTACGAGCGGCGGGGGAACAGCAAACCCCAAATCAGGGTTTCCAGTACAAGAACAATGATAACTGGGGTTAGGATGGATAAAGACAACAGCCCGGCGTCGATTAAGTTCTTCGAAGACAGGGTTCAGCCCTGGATCGCCCAGTAACCGCCCATCCGCCAGGCTCGCGCTCATCACTACACCGTCCATGTCGAGCACGTCAAATGCGTAGGTGATCTCCGCCAAAGCGGTGTCGATGTCCGGCAGGGGCAGCACTGCAAATGCCCCGAGTCGACCCGCATGTTCCTGCACCAGTTCCGCAGACCATTCATTGCTACGGCGGACCAGCTCCGCCGCACGCCGGTCCTGCAAGGCCAGGTCTGGTAGGAGAACCGAGAGGACCGCAGCGGAAAGGCCATTGCGGTCCATCACCCGGAAAGAGTCGGCTGGCCTCCATGTTGGTAGGGGGACCCCTGGAGCCATCTGGGTCACGCCGCACTCACGCAACAGCGTAACCAGTTGTGGATGGTAGCTGTGGTGATGCACGTCGATCCAGCCGACTCTCTCAATCATCCGTGTCCTCTCTCAATCATCCGTGTCCTCTCACGATTGAACGGTTTCGATCCGAGGCAGTTGGGCGAGCGCCTCGTCCAGGTAAACCTGTGATGTTGAGTAGTCTTCCAGGCGCCCGGCGAGGAACGCATCGAAGGCACCGAGATCGAAATGCCCGTGACCGGAGAACCCGAACAGGATGGTTCGCTGCTCACCGGCCTCACGCGCCGCAAGTGCCTCTTGAACGGCACCGCGCAAAGCGTGTGATGACTCGGGAGCCATAATAAATCCCTCTTGGCGTGCGAACCGGATCGCTTCGGTGAACACCTCCTTCTGGTTATAGGCGTGCACCTGAACGTATCCCTCGTCATGTAGCAAGCACAGGGCCGGCGCGTCACCATGGAATCGCAGGCCGCCCGCGTGGATAGGAGGTGGGATGAAACCGTGGCCCACAGTACGCATGTGGAGCAGGGGTCCCAGACCCGCCGAGTCAGCAAAGTCGTAACGATAGATACCACGAGAAAGTGTAGGGCATGCGGTAGGTTCCGTTGCGACAAACCGGGTCCCGGAACGTTCTCCGGAAAGTAACTCGGACATGAAGGGGAACGCCAGCCCAGAGAAGTTAGAGCCTCCACCGACACAGCCGACCACCACGTCGGGGTAGTCACCGGCCAGTTCAAGTTGACGCTTGGCCTCCAAACCTATCACCGTCTGGTGCATGACAACGTGGTTCATGACCGAGCCGAGGGCGAACTTGGTGTCATCTCGACTTAGTGCATCCTCGACGGCCTCGCTGATAGCGATCCCCAGACTGCCCGGTGAATCGGGATCATCGGCCAGGACATTGCGCCCGGACTGAGTGCGGTCACTGGGCGATGCGAGTACTTCAGCTCCCCAAGTCTCCATGAGAGAACGTCGATAAGGCTTCTGCTGGAAAGATGCCTTCACCATGTACACCGTCACATCGACGCCGAATATGCCGCCCGCAAAGGACAAGGCGGATCCCCACTGCCCAGCGCCGGTTTCCGTGGTGACTCTTCTGACGCCTTCCTGGGCGTTGTAGAAGACCTGTGGCACCGCCGTATTCGGTTTGTGCGAGCCCGCAGGGGAAACTCCCTCATACTTGAAGTAAATCTTCGCGGGCGTATCAAGCGCCTTCTCAAGCCGGTCCGCGCGGTACAACGGTGTGGGTCGCCACATCCGGTAGATGTCCCGTACTTCATCGGGAATATCCACCCAACGATCCGGCGAGAACTCTTGTTTGATGATCTCACGAGGCAGCAACGGCTCCAGGTCCAAGTCCTTGAGCACCTCATGCGTCACCGGGTGCAAATATGGACGCAAGGCTTTCGGTAGATCAGGAACAATATTGTACCATTGTTGGGGAATATCACTCTCGGATAGAGTAATTTTTTTCATTTACTAGGATCCTTTCGGCGTCAGAACAGGGGTGCCTGGCTGGGTGCGCGAAGCGTGCCGAGGTGTTTGTGCCATAGATGATCCGGGTTCTCCTCCACCTGCCTGGTGATCTCACGCATTTTCGTCAGCGCCACGGGTTCGCCACCGTCGTAGACGTCTCCCTGAAGCATTCGCAGCACGTCCAAGCGATAACGAGGATCCGCAACGAAGGCTGTGAACAAAATATTCAACCGGTAGTAGATGGAGATAAACTCATACCAGTTACGCACTGCACGACGCAGCTTTTTCTCATACTCCCCAAAAACCGACTTCCTGAAATTTCCACACTCGGCTGCGGCAAAAATGTCATACGAGGCGAGTCGGGCACTGTTCATCGCCACGCTGACACCGCTGGAAAAAATCGGATCAACGAACCGTGCGGCGTCTCCGACGAGTATCCAGCCGTCACCACAAATCTCTTTCATGGCGTAGCTGTAGTCGCCTTCCGGCTTAAACGACCGTACTCGCACACTGTTGCGCAGGGCTTCGGCAACTTCCGGCCGGCTCTCTACGCACTGCCAAAAGAAATCACCCCACTGCTGCCTGGCCGTGGTGAAATGCTTCTTCTGGGTGACCACTCCCACACTGGTCACGCTGTCGGTGATCGGAATCTGCCACACCCAAGTGTCAGTGACCGGCAGGAAGTGAATAAATATAAAATCTGCTTGTTCCTTGTCCACCGCGAGCGCTGACCGATCCAGTCCACTGAACCAGGTGTGGATTGCGTATTGATTGAAGACCGGATCGGAAACCTTGAGTTTGAGTTGTCGGCCAAGGAGAGTGTTGCGCCCGCTTGCGTCGACGACCATTCGGACGTTAATACCCATCTCGCGTCGTCCCATAGTGAAGACTACTCGTTGAGACGTATCGGACATACCCACATGTTGGACATGCACACCCTCATACACCTTGGCACCCTGAGATTCGGCGTGCTGTAGAAGAAGAAGGTCGAACAGGCCGCGGTCCACATGATATGTGTAATCCTGGTGCACTCCCTGTTGTTCCCGCTCCTTGAACTCGACTTCGGCAGCACGAAACCCATGAGACAGCTGGAATCCCATCGTGGGAATACGTGCCTTCGTGGCCGATGTCCAAGCGGCACCGTATTTACGTGGAAATCCGGCGGCATCTACTTTCGCCAGCGCGCCGATGTCCGTTAGCACCGGGGTTGTCGCGGGAATCAGTGATTCGCCGACGTGGGGCCGGGGGAAGAGCGCGCTTTCCAAGATCACGCAGGACAGGCCGGCTCGTGCAAGGTAGGAGGCGAGAGTCGCGCCCGCTGGACCGCCGCCGATAATTCCTACATCGAAGTCGATCTCCTTCATTGATGAATTCTCCCTAACGAGTATTCACATGCTGCCGTTCTTAACAGCCACTACATGCTTACGTGATGCTTACGTGCTTACGAACGAGTGTTCTCGGTGGCAAAATTTGCCACGAGCCGACTAATGCTGGCAAGGTCGCGGAAATTTTTTCCCACCATTTCCTCATTGGGAATGTGAATATCAAATTTCTCGTGGACGAAGGTGACCAGTCTTGTCGTGGAAAAGCTGTTGAGGATACCCCATTCAAGCAGTGGGGTATCGGGCTCAATTTTGGTGCCAGGAGCATCAAGGAGCTGATCCTCAATGTACTTTTTCAACACGTCAAGTATTTCCAGTTGATTCATTCATTCTCCCTTTTCGTTGCACTCTAGAATCCTTCGCTCGGCCCGTTATTCGTTTTCTTTGCAGACTGCCGTTGCGAGCCATTCCGGTGGCACCGACATGAGCCTATATACTTTATCGGCCCGTTGTCTTCCGACAAAAGAACCGATTTTTGCCAGGCCAGCCTCATACATTTTACGTTGGTGGTCCATCTCTAATGGGGAGGAGAAACCCGTAAAGTGGTGTAGTGCACTTTAGTCTGAAAGTGTGATCCAGTACTCTCCGACGGGCAGCCCCGGTACCCCCAACGGACAATCACCAGTACCCCTAAAGGACAACCCTTTGCGTCGTTATACTTAGGTCCTGATAATACTTTCTGACCAAACAGAACGTCCAAAACTTTCAATATTTTGAGGGAGGATTTCGCTGGGCGCTGTTGCCTATGCTAATGAACTATGTATTTCGGATGGGATCCGACACAACAAGCGATATACCACCGAATCTGTGAACAGACCGGGACGTGGCCTGCTATCGGAAATAGGTTTTACACTCGCGAGGAATGGCGACGTTGCGCTGGGCTCGGACTGGTTGGTTTGAGCGTGCCGTCCGCGTACGGTGGTGGTGGTCACGGCTTTTTGGACACGGCGCGAGCCGCTGAGGCATTCGGCCGCGGCTACCAGGACATGGGACTTGTATTCGCCGTGATGGCCCACCTCTTCGCCTGCGCCATGCCTATTGCTGAACACGGCAACGATGTGGTCCGCATGAGTACACTGCATAAACTGTGTTCCGGGGAGTGGATCGGTGCCAACGCGATCACCGAGGAAGGAGCGGGCTCCGATGTCAGCGCGTTGGCCACCAAAGCGTACCGGACGGATGGTGACTATGTGCTCACGGGCACTAAATCCTTTGTCAGCAACGGTCCGGTCGCAGACGTCTTCATCGTTTATGCCATTACCGATGTAGAATTTCGGCATCTGGGGGTGAGCGCTTTCGTCGTGGAGCGTGATAGGTCGGGACTCAAGGTTACCGAACCCTTTGCCAAAATGGGTTTGACGAGTTGTCCGGTAAGCACGCTGCAACTGGATGAATGCCGTGTACCCGCCAGCCACCTGCTCGGTGAGGAGGGGCAGGGTGCTGCCATTTTCCAAGCCTCCATGCGGTGGGAACGAACCTGTTTGTTCGCGGCCTACCTCGGCCAGACCGAACGGTTGCTGGATCGATGCGTCGAGCATGCTCGTAAGCGCCGTCAGTTCGGCAGAGCGATTTGTGCCAACCAGGCAATATCACACAGGATCGCCAGGATGCGATTACGGTTGGAAGCGGCCCGGCTACTCCTGTGGCAAGCATGCTGGCGACTTGACCGAGGCGAGCGGGCCGTGCTCGACGTGGCAATGGCGAAGCTCGCCGTCAGTGAGGGCGTTGTGGACGCCGCATTGCAAAGCTTGCAGATCTTCGGTGGGGCCGGTATACGAACTGACATGGGTGTCGAGCAGGAACTGCGGGACGCCCTACCGTGCACGATCTTCTCCGGCAGCTCGGAAATGCAACTGGAACAAATTGCCAAGGAGTTGGGACTGTGAAGCTCCATGACCTCGTTCGCCATAGCGCCCGGCGAGTGGGTGACGCGGTGGCAGTCACGGCGGCTGATGGTCGACTCACTTATGGAGAACTCGACGCGGAAGCGAACCGAACAGCGCGGGCCCTGGCAGAAATGGGGGTCCGCCGAGGGGACCGCGTCGCGCTCTGGTTGGGCAAGTCGACCCTGACGGTCGCCGTCATGCAAGGGATACTCCGTCTGGGTGCAGCGTACGTACCCGTTGACTCCCTCCTCCCCCCTGAACGGGCCGCACGTCTCCTGTTCGACTGTGTGCCCCGGGTCGTGGTGACGTCGGCACAACGATCCCACCTGCTGCGTCAGCACTCGGTCTCGACGACATTCCTGTGCACGGACGCCGGTGGTGCCGGATCAGCATGGGATACGGTCCTATCACAATCGACTGAGCATCTACCGGATCCTGGCGGGAGCGCAAGCGATCTGGCATACATCCTGTATACATCGGGTTCGACCGGCACCCCGAAGGGGGTCTGCTTATCCCATAGCAATGCGTTGGCATTTATCAACTGGGCCGCTACAGAGCTTGGCGCCAGTGCGGGGGACCGGTTCGCCAACCATGCTCCCTTACACTTCGACCTTTCAATTCTCGATCTCTACGTGGCATTCCGAGCAGGGGCGTCGGTCCACTTGATTCCGCAGGAGATGGCCTACGCACCACGCCTGCTGGTTGACATCCTTGTACAACAGAAAATCACCGTATGGTACTCAGTGCCTTCCGCGCTGATCCTGATGACCCGCGACGGTGGTCTCTTGAATGTGCGACCACCGGCCCTGCGAGCCGTGCTGTTCGCAGGCGAGAAATATCCGATCGATCATTTGCGTCAGCTTCGCGAGTACCTTCCCGACGTACGCCTGCTGAACCTCTACGGCCCGACCGAAACCAACGTTTGCACCTTCTATGAGGTGGCCGACATTCCGGCGGAACAGATCTGCCCAGTTCCGATCGGAAAAGCATGCGCAGGTAACCGGGTGTGGGCGGTTCGTCAGGACGGCGAGCTTGTTTCGCCCGGTGAGGAGGGTGAGCTCATTGTCGATGGCCCTACCGTGATGCTCGGCTATCAGGGAGGGCCAGCACAGTCCGGTAAGCCATATGCCACAGGCGATCGAGTGATCCTGCAGAGCGATGGTAACTACCAGTATCTCGGGCGACGCGACGGAATGGTGAAGCTCCGCGGCCACCGCGTGGAGACAGGAGAGGTAGAGGCGGGACTGCAAGCTCACCCGGCCGTCGGTGAGGTGGCGGTCGTGGTGTCTGGAACAGACGTGGAAGCAAAGCTCGTCGCCTATGTCGTATCGGCCAACGACGAGCGTCTGGACCTCCTGGAGGCCAAACGGCACTGCGCCACTGTGCTGCCGCGACATATGATCATCGACTCCATCCGGCATGTGAAGGAGTTGCCGCGCACCGACAACGGCAAAGTGGATCGTAGGCTACTACTATCCAACGAAGCGCAAATCAGAACGACTACCCCTCAGGTGGCATTCGATTAATTATGACGCCATGTACTTCACCACCACCTTCGGCGTGACCGTCATGGTGCTTGATGGTATGTACGCGACGGTGCCGAGGAAGTCACCGTTCAATCTTTGGGCGGTGCGGGGCGGTTTGCCGTCGTGGTCGATCGAAACGGACGAGCCATGCCCAGCAATAGTCCGCCAACGACCAGTATGGCCCCGAGCAACTCCGCCACGTCCGGTTGGCCGGTACCCAGGGCCACGGTGGAAACGATAGCTCCGATCGGGAGAAATCCGGAAAACAGTCCGGCGACGTCGGCTCCCAGGCGTGGAAGTGAAGAGTACCAACACAAGAAAGCAAAGCTAGTCACCACGACGGCCAGGTATGCCAAGGCGAGTGCCTCGAACGGCGTAGGTATCCGGAGCACATGCCCTTCATCAACGACTGCACCGGCACCCAGAAGGATGGGTACCGCAGCCGCACTCGAGTACGCCGACACCCGTGTTGCTCCCAGGCGGGGCAGCAGGGGAACAGCGAGCAGAGAAAATCCTACCTCACACGCGAGCGCACCGAGTGCGAGAAGTAAGCCTACAAACGTGCAACCCCCGAAACCCGAACTGACTGCCGCGCCCCCCGCAACCACTAATGCCGCCAACACAATTCGTACGGTCGGCCGACGCTTGTCCAGCAGCGGTCCGAGCACGGCAAGTACGATAGGCACAGTAGCGATGACCGTCCCCACCACCGCAGGATCGGCATAACGGGTGGATTCTATGATCAACACGTTGAAGGCAGCTAGACCGGTTACGGCCAGCAGCATCAGAAGAAGGACTTCACGGCGGTTCAGTCGAATCGATGGAAGGCGCTGTGCCCTGGCCACGCCCAGCAGGATTACAAATCCCACCAGATAGCGTACGGCCTGCCCGCCGTAGACGGGGAAGTGATGCAGGATAGGAGAGACACCAGCCGAGGTGCCCACGCAGAACATCGCGGTAGCGGCCCCGAGCGCGCCACGACGGCGATCTGTTGGACTCAGTAGGTTCACAGAAACGCAGATCTTTCCATGCTCATGTCCATGATTGTTATCGCGGACTTCTTGGTGCGATGAATCTGTACACGTGGTTCGGTCACGCAGCAGCCGTCTCTGGAATCTACAGCTCCTCCGTCGACGCGGAGTTTATTGCGCGCCGCCGCCTGCCGCTGTCCTGGTGACGGAGCGATTTGGTGTGCTCCGAGATGTGTAGGATCTTCGCGGGTTTCTCGCCAATTTTGATCAGGCCGGTCTCATATGCGTAGATTACCACACTGACCCGGTTGGGTAACTGCAATTTTCGCAGGAGGCTCTGCACGTGCGACTTGACCGTACTCTCCGTGAGGGAGAGATGTATCGCCATCTCGTAATTCGTGTGACCGCAGGCCAGGAGACCTAAGATGTCGAATTCACGATGCGTGATGGCCTCAATGGTCGGCTGCCTTGATCGATACATTGCCGAGGTCTCTTTTACCCCCTGTTCCTTTTGGACGTGAAAGGTGTAACCGGCAGCCAAGATACGTATTCCACCACAAAATTCATAGGGACCCGTACTGGTAACGAAGGTACTGTGCTTCGGTAGATTGCGCAAGGAGAGTGCATGCGCCTCCTGGGGGTCGACCAGAATGAGGAATCGTGTGGATTCGGGTAAGCCGTCGGTAATCGCCTGTTGGGAGGCCACCACGGGCTCGTGCTCGCCCGATAATTGGCCGAGAACCACCACATCCGGTTTGAGGTCATATATATGATGTAGCATATCGGCGTAACTATCTGATTCGCCGACGACCTTGATGTCCGATGTCGCTTCCAAGATTTTGCTCAGACCCACCCGGAAGAGACTACGTTTATCGACCAACAGAACGTTAACGTTCTTTTCAGACTGTTTCTTCATTGTCACCCCTCGTGGTCAAGCAAATAATAAGGATGCCGAGATGTGTGTTGCAGCACTTCCGTG
>JBOHHD010000474.1:0-23990 GCA_050700515.1 Pseudonocardiaceae bacterium | reverse complement strand
GAGCCGCCCCGGCGTCGGCAAGCCGGGCCGTCAGCATCTGCAGGCGCGCCACCGCGGCCCAGGCGGACCGCTTCTGGCGGTCGAAGGCGCGGACCGCTCGCCCGGCCTGGTCCAGGGCACGCTCAGGGTCACCGTCCAGCGCCGCGGCTCGGGACAGGAGCAGCTGGGCTTCAGGTAGGGCGACCTGACGGTGATCCCGGGTCAGTTCGGCAACCGCCTGCTCCGCGGCGAGCCGCGCTTCATAGGACAGGCCCACCGACAGCAGCAACTCACTGCGGTCGATGAGCAGCGTGCCGATCTGTCCCCCCAGGGCGCGATAGCGCCGCTCCGCCTCGTCGAAGTGGCGCAGCGCGGCAGGCACGTCCCCGCGCCGCACGTGCAGGAAGGCGAGGTTCTCCTGGGTGATGCACGCTGCCAGCGCCAAACCCGCCTCGTCGCACAGCCGGGCGGCTTCCTGCAGATCCGCCTCTGCCGCGGCGTAGGCATGGCGGAAGGTGTGCACGACGGCGCGGTTGCTCAGGGCGCGCTGGATCCATTCGAGGTCCCCGGCCTGGCGCAGCGCGGGCAACGCCCGGCGGTATCCGGCCACCGCCTCGTCGGACCACCCCAGGAAATAGTGGACGACCGCGCGCTGCACGAGGGCCCGGGCGCGCACCACCCCGTCCACATCGACGAGCGCGGCTTCGGCCTCCCGCAGCGCGCGACCGAGCTGGCCACGGCGGCAGAGCACGAAGGCCAGCGACATGCGGGCCTCGGCGACCAGAACCGTGGAGCGCGCGCGGCGACCCAGCATGATCGAGCCGCGGAGATGGGGGATCGCCTCGTCGAGATCACCCACGTAGGTCCAGGCCAGGCCCAGTGCCCGCTCCGCCACCGCCTCAGCGGTGAGATCGTGATCTTCCTGTGCTGTCCGGGCCGCCTCGCGGGCCAGCCACAACGACTGGGCGGGCGCGACCTGCACCAGGCGCAGCGCCTCGGCTGCGAGGTTGCCGGCCGCTGAGACCGTCGCGGGGCTTGAGGTCACTCCGCGACACCCATGTCTCGGGCGAGCAGCGCGGCCTGCACGCGATCGGTCACCTCGAGCTTGCTGAACACCCGGGAGAGCTGGTTGCGCACCGTCTTCTCGCTCAGGCTCAGGTGGCGGGCGATGCGCGCGTTGCTCTCCCCGGTCGCGAGCCGCGTGAGCATCTCGTACTCCCGGGGAGTGAGCTTGTCCAGCGGCGGCGGCAGTTGGGCGGGCTGGCGCTGCCCAGCGGTGATGATCGCCACTCCGATGCGGGGGCCGAGCACCACGCCGCCGGCGGCCACCGTACGAAGCGAGTCGATGACGGTCTCCGGGTCGGTGTCCTTCAGCAGGTAGCCATGTGCGCCCGCCTCGAAAGCCCGCACGACGATGTCCTCGTCATCTGCCATGGTGAGCACCAGGACCATGGTCTCCGGATGCGCCCGCACGATGCTGCGGGTGGCGTCGATCCCGTCACCGTCGGGCAGCGCGACGTCCATCGCTACTACGTGCACCTGTCGGATGGCCGCTTCCTTGATCGCCTCGGCGACCGTGGCCGCCTCGGCGACCTCCTCCACCCAGGGTTCCCCCTCGAGCATCGCGCGTAGACCCCGCCGCACGATCGGATGGTCGTCCACGATCAACACCCGCAGGCGTTCCTTCACGCGTTCTCCGTTCTCGGCCCTCGCCTCGCCGCCGTGTGCTGTCCGTCCCCGCAGTAGTTCTCTCGGTCGCCCACATTGTGCTCCGGTGGCCCTGGCGCCACCCCCCTTTTCGCCGGAAATACCGCCGCCGATCGTCCCGACCCAGCGGAGCGCGTCCCGACTCAAGGCGGGCATTACTGGGCGAACGTCCTGTGGCACCGGGGGCACCCGCCCCATGACCGGGGGACGCGCCGACACAGAGAGTTAGGGGGCAGCAACCGCCCGGCCAGTTACCCGCGCCGAGTAAAGAAAGGAACCGACATGATCCGCATCTCCACCCGCCGTATCTTGGCAGGAAAAAGCACTGATCTTCGCGATACCTACGTCGTGTCAGGTGGCTAGCGTGAGCTCGTCCGCTTCGTCACCGCAGGGAGCGAAGCGCCACCAACCGTCACCGGTCACCAACTCGGTGAATCAGAGCCCTGCGCCGAGGTGGCCCAGCAAATCCTCGATCACGCCGTTGTCCGATCGATCGTCCTCGCCCGCTGAGGGCGGGTTCTGGGCAGCGGGTACCGAGGGTTGCGGCGCCGGCGCCGCTTGGGTGGATGCCTGTTGCGCCAGCGCCTGCCGCAGAGCTGTTTCCCAATCCGTTGTGGTGCCGGGCGCCCGCCGTCCGCTCCGGCCGGTGGGCGCGTCCGGCACGGCGGCGACCTCGGGGGTCTCGACCCTCGTCGGGGACGGTCTCGTGGCGGTCCAGTCGGACTGGACCGCGATGACGGGCTCCGCGTCGTCCCCGGCCGTACTCGGCGCGCCGCCTTGCGACGCCACCATGGTCTCCGGAGATGGCAGGATGAAACTCTCGCCCGGCCGTGGTCCGGCGATGACCTCCGCCCCGCCCTCGGGCGCAGCCGGTGAGCCGTTCGGTACCGCTGCGACGGCGAACATCACCGCTGACCCGGCGAACAGCGCACCCAGGATGCGTGCCGCAGGCCGCCCGGCAGGAGGCGAGGCAGATCGATGTGCACCCGCCATGGGGCGGTCCTTTCTCGCGGCGTGCGGCAATGGACCTGCCGCTCCATCACCTAACTGTCGTGAAGTACGCACTATGCGTTACCAGCACGTGTTCGGGGGATGGCTTGTGGCCGGTAACGACGACCAGGAAGTCGACCTCAGCTGTGTGGCGCGCCTTGATGGAGAGATAGCTCATCAGCTTCCCGATGTCCTCGATTCGATAAGAATCGGTACCTACCGTGCACGACTGTCGGACACACCGTGCATGGAGGTGAACACGGCGTGCATGAATGTGGGACATACCGGGTATGCGAGGCGGGCACGCTGCGCCGAGGGGGGACCGAGCTTGGCGACGGGTTGACTCGCACTCGTGCACGGAACGCAAGCTGGAATGCTGGCACCTTCAGGGGGTGGGCACCACGGGTGAGATCGTGACGGGAGATCGGGAAATGGGTGAAGGGCGCGTGATCGTTGCAGACCTGCCTGCGGCAGTGCACAACGGCGTCGAGAAGGCCATCGATATTCAGCAGTCAGCCGTCTCGAAGTATGTCCAGCGGCTGCGTCGAGTCCGGCCGGACGCCACCCCTGCGCAGATCGTCTCGACTCTCGAACGGAGGTATCTGGCAGCGGTCACCGGCGTCGGAGCAGCCCTGGGCGCCGCCGCGGCAGTGCCGGGGGCGGGCACCGGTCTGGCGCTCGTGCTCAGTGCCGGGGAGACAGCAGTGTTCCTGGAGACCACCACGCTGTTCACGCTGGCCATCGCCGAGGTGCACGCCATCCGGATCGAGGACGCCGACCGGCGGACGCTGGTGCTCACCGTCGCCCTTGCCGATGGCGGTGCCATGCTGGTGGAGAGGCTGGCCGGACAGACGAGCGAACACTGGGGGAGGTTACTGACCGACCTGGTCCCGATGTCCTCGATCAGCGCGATCAACAAGGCGCTCTGGCACTGGTTCGTGACCCAGCATCCGCGCAGGCACACGGCGATCGGCAAGGTCGCGCCTTTCGGGATCGGCGCGGGCCTGGCCGCCGCGGGCAATCTCGCGTTCGGCCGCATGGTGGTCAATGCCAGCCGCCGCGTGTTCGGCCCTCCACCGGCCAATTTCGACGGTGCTACCACGATCGTCGACACTCCCAGAGAATCCCTGCCCTCGGTGCCACACCCCGAGCCAGCCACCGGCAAGGACGAACTGTCCATGCCCCAACAGCCGTCCGTACCCAGCCAGCCGTCCCTACCCAGCCAGCCGTCCCTACCTAGCCAGCCGTCCGTACCTAGCCAGCCGGTCGGTCCGAGTGAGCCGGTCGGTCCGAGTGAGCCGGTCGTGCCCAGTGAGCCGGTTGGCTTGACCCAGCCGTCCTTACCTGATCAGCCGTCCGTGCCCACTCAGCCGGTTACCGGGAAGTACCGCCCCCTGTTCGATTACCTGGTGGCGCGCGACACCGATCACGTGGATATCCGTTTTTCCGAGATCGACGCATTGGTGACCGGTGGGTTGCCGAAATCAGCCTCGACGAGGCCCTGGTGGGGCAACGTGTCCAGCTCGCGGCAGGCCAAAGCGTGGCTGTCGGCGGACTTCGAGGTCGCCGACATCGACCTCGGTTCGAGAACAGTGCGCTTCAAGAAGCGTGACCAGCGTTGATCTCACGCACAGTTTCTCATGTGATCAGAGCAACGATCGGCTGTGAGCCATAATGCTCTCATCGACGCTCATCGCCAGCGATGGATTGGCGGCGAGCTTCTCGCGGTGCTCGGGCCAGTGCTCCTTGACTTGCTCCACAACTGTTGAATTCCAGGTTGCCATGCAGCGGATCCGTCGTGCGCTGTATCCGTTCCTGACGGCCGGCGGCCGGGCGCACCCGGACTGACGTCGCCGGCTGCTGGGCACCACCCAGCAGCACCTGAGTCAGATCGAGACCGGCTCGCGCCCGGTGCCCTTGGAGCTGCGCCGCAGGATGGTCACCGACTTGGGTATTGCCGCTGAGGACTTCGGTCTGTCCTCCGGGGGCGCCCGCAAGCTGGTTTCCCGCGACGAGGCCAGCCCGGAGCTCTCGGCCGGTTGCGCTGGCGCGAGGAGCGGCGCTGGCTCCACCAGCACCGCCCCGAGCTGGCGAGGCCGGTGGTATCTCAGCGATGAAACACCTGAGTCCGCCGAGGTTGTTCTCGGGTGACCCCAGTTATCGGCTACTCGACGTCTCCCTGGCTGCGGGCCGGTGTGAGTTCGGGATGGGTGCCTACTTCGACAAGATCGATATCTGTGAGGCGCTCACGCACGAAGCGGCTGCGGTGTGCCTGGAGGAGGGCATGGCGGGCTCGCCGGAACGGCTGCGGGGGCGATTGCCGTTCCGGGATGTGGTTGGTGATCCGTTCGACCTGCGTCGGCGCGCGGTCATCCCGAGATTGCCACGTTGACGATCCGGCTGCGTCGCTATCCGGCCGAGCCCATGTTTCTGTTGCACTGGCATGATCCCACGAAGGTGGCCGGTGACGGCGGCACCTACGGCGTGATACCCGCCGGGGAGTTCGAACCCTCCAGCGTGGCACTCTGGGATCGGCATAACGACTTCGAGCTGTGGCGCAACATCGTGCGGGAATACGCCGAAGAACTGCTCGGCGAACCGGAGCATGACGGCATTCGCAGCCAGCCGATCGACTACGAGCGCTGGCCGCTGTTCCAGCGGCTCCAGGCGGCCCGGGCCGACGGCTCGGTCGGTGTGTTCCTCCTCGGGTTCAACGTGAGTGCGTTAACCCTGTTCACCAATATCCTGACCGTGGCGGTACTCGGCGATGACGTGTTCACCGACATGATTCGACTCGATGGTGCGGTTCAACGAGGAAGGCGAGATCGTCGCCGTCGGTGGTGGCACTCCTGCCGAGGGCGTCCCGTTCACCGAGGCGGCGGTGCGCCGGATGCTGGAGACCGAGCCAATGACCGCCTCGGGCGCGGCCTGCCTCGCCTTGCCTGGAAACATCGCGCCGCCCTGGGTCTGTAGCGTCCGGCGCATGCCAGAGCACGCAGCGCACGCCAGATCGCCGGTCGGCGCGCCGAGCATCGCCGTCCCCGGGAATGCGCCGAACCTGGGTGATGGTCGGGCCGTCCGCGCGCGGGTTGCCGCTTGATTCTGCTCTCCACCACTCGCACGGGGTTCCCATCGGTCACCCCATGTGCCACTGTCGTGCACCAGCGGTAGTGCCCGACTCGGCTCGGCAGGAGGTTGTTCATGATCTGGCCGGCGTCATGGTCCGGCTCGTCCTCGGCCCATGCGCCGACATCGCCCGGTCCACATGATCGTCGGAGAAGTCGGGCCCGCGTCGCTACCAGCACTGCAAGCGCCTACCATAAGGGGATCCGATGGACCAATCGTCGATAGACCCATTGCGGGGTAAGACAGAGGGCCATGATCAATTCAACCTCGAAACATTTTTTCGTGAGGGATTATCCCAGGCGCTGGGGACGAAGGCGCAACTCAATGTCATGCTCGCGGGTCGCGTAGGTGTAGGAAAAAGTACACTGGTCAATGCCATTTTTGGTGAGCAGATCGCCGAGACTGGCGTCGGTCCCTCGATCACCCAGACCATTCAACGCTACTCACGTCCTGAGACGCCGATCGCGGTGTACGATACCCCGGGCATAGAGCTCGGCGTCGAGGCGGAATTGCTGGCGAAGACCTACCTCACCGAGATCAGAGCGCAGATCGGGGAGGACGATACCAGGATTCACTTCTGCTTGTACTGCGTCCGGGCCAGAGATGAACGATTCGAAGCCGTTGAGGCTGAGGTCGTGAAAGCACTCGCAAAGGATGTGCTGGTCGCCCTGGTGCTCACGCAGTGTCCCACTTCGGAAGATCCTCGGGCTTCGAATTTCGCTCAATACCTCAATTCTCTGTCGCTTCCCGTTCTCGACGAGAAGTGTTTCATGACACTGGCGCAGGAGGACAAGGTCGCAGGCGTCAAGCTTGCCCCGTTCGGCCTTGCCGAGCTCGTCAGTTCGATCTACCACCAGCTGCCGGACGCCCAGCGGCACACGCTGGCCAGCTACCAGCGGGTGTCGCTGGAGCTCAAGGTCGCCGAGGCGAGGCGTCATGTGAACTTCAGCATGGGTACGGCCGCATTGATCGCGGCGACTCCTATCCCGCTTATTGATTCAATCCCGTTGAGCGCTCTCCAAATCGGTATGCTGGGTCAGATCACGACCATCATGGGATTCAAAGCCAATCCCAGAGCCGTTGCCACCGCGTTTGCCGCCGTCCTGGGGGTCGCCTCCGCGGCCAGAACGACGGCAAGCTTTTTCAAGATATTCCCCGGTATCGGCAGAACGATCAACGCGACTATTGCGTCCACCACGACGAAGGCGCTGGGTGAAGCATTCATCACCGCGTGCACCAAGGTGCGTCAGCGTCAGATGGCCGGAGAATCGATACACGAGGACGACATCATCAGTGAGCTACTCAAAGAATTGCCATCACTGCTCAAGGGATTACTTGCGAATGTGAAGACATGACCCGGGTAAAAGTCTGATCACCTGCCCGGCTGATCCTGGAGTCAGCCGGACGGGTGTGTCCCGGAAAGTGCGCAGATACTGGTGCATCCGGTGCACGGACCGCAGGCCGCTGGCTGTGCCCCTGGTTCGGGACAGAGGGATTGAACCTCGCGGTGGGATTGAATCTCCTCGGCCATTCGCGCGAAGACCATCTCGCCGAACGCTTTGGTGCCGGATGCGTCGAGCAGGCTGGTGCGCCCCGCCAACACCTCGTCGACCAGCGTGCGGAACTCGTCATTGTCGCTTCGATCACGTAGCAGCGCGAGCGCGTCTCGAAGTTCTCCGGACAACTCCGGTTCACCGCACGCGACGTCCGTCATGGGCTCGTGGTCGGCCATCGCTCCTCATTCTGGTTTCTCAGCGCCGCCCGTACTGGGTCTACCCGGGAAGTTCCGGATCTACCAGGGAAGCCCTGGCCAGGGGGGCGCCGTCGGTAGGCAGGCGAATTCTACCGGGTTTCAGTTGAGGTGCGCCCGAAGGCTACGGGCGGCCTGACTCAAAAGCTCGGCGTGCTGCGGCCACTGGGCAACCTGCTCATCGAGAAACCGAGCGCCTTCCAGAAAGTGGCCTTGCTGACCCAGCACCCGGCCGAGCTCGATGAGTTCGTTCAACCCTGAGCCGGGCAGCGCCAGTCGCATCCGCAAGACCCATTCGAGGTCGACGGGGCGTACAAGCCTGCGGTAGACCGTCCGTAGGTTCTCCAGAATCCTGGCCAGGATGGTCCGCTTCGGCGTGGGCATGAGTAGATGCGGCGCGAAAGGGACGTCGGGACCCGCCTGGGTGGTGGCGCGGAACAGCGCTTCGCAGGCCGGCAGGTCGAGCAGCCTGCCACCGTCGAATGCATCCAGGTAGTGGTCCGATGCCAGCGGCCGCAGGAGGAAGTGACCCGGCATACCGATGCCTTCCAGGGTCACCCCGACGCGGCGCCCCACCTCGATGCACACGACCGACAGCGTGATCGGTATGCCGAGCCTGCGGTCGAGCACATGGTTCAACAGCGAGTTGCGCGGGTTGTAGAAACGGGTAGTGTCACCGGCGAACCCCGCCTCGATGAACAGCCGGTGGATGAGTGTCTCCAGTGAGTCGACTCCCTCGGCCAGCCGGTCGAGCTCGCCCAGCCATCGGTTGGTGTCCAGGTCCGGATCGGCACCTGCCGCGATCGCGAGCGCGCCCACATCGAGGTCCGGCCCGGGACCTCGCTCGGCCAGCAAGGAGGTGAAGCGTTCGACTGCGTTCACGGTGCCCTAGATCGTGCGCCTTCCCGCGCCGGATGTCGATACTGTCGCGGCGACTGGTCGAACCTGTCCGCCGGACGTGTCCGCTGCGCACCTCTGAGGATCTGCGGGAGGGTCGCGCACCGGTCATGCTGTCCTTACGTTTTCATTGTTGCCATTCGGTTCCGCACTTCCTGGACAATCTCCCCCGCCGTTGAAGCACGATTTCTCGAACGGTATGAGTGCAGACCGGGTGTGTGAGAGGTCACCGTCGTATCTCCGCTAGCATCAACCCATGACGGTCGCCTTTGTCACCGGTGGGTCGGGGTTCCTTGGTGGTGCCTTGGTGCGGCGACTGGTGGCCGATGGCTGGCAGGTGCGTGCGCTGGCCCGCAGTCCGCAGTCGGCCGCGGTGGTAACCGAGGCCGGCGCCCAAGCGGTGCAAGGCGACGTGGACGATCTGGGCGCTCTCACCTCCGGTGCGGTCGGCTGCGAGGTCGCCTTTCACGCTGCCGCCCAGGTGACGGAATGGGGCACTCCGGAGCAGTACCTGCGGGTCAATGTGGGCGGCACCCGGAACGTGATCGAGGCCTGCCGACGGGCGGGTGTACGGCGTCTGGTCCACGTCGGCACCGAGGCGGCCATGCTCGCGGGCCAGCCACTCGTCGACATCGACGAGACCGCTCCCCTTCGGCCCGACTCGGCGTCGCTCTACTGCTCGACCAAGGCGATGGCCGAGCAGGCTGTGCTCGACGCCCAGGGCACTGGACTCGAGACGGTGGTCGTGCGACCTCGCTTGATCTGGGGCCCGGGTGACCGGACAATCCTTCCCGCCCTAGTGGAAGCGGTGCGGCGGGGTCGTTTCCGCTGGATCGGCGGCGGCGCGCACCGGACATCCACCACCTACGTCGAGAATGCGGTTCACGGGCTGTTGCTGGCGGCGACCGCGAGCAGGCCGGCCCCGTCGTACTTCATCACCGACGGGGACCCGGTGATCTTTCGCGAGTTCATCGAGGAGCTGCTTGCCTGTCAGGGGGTCAGCGCTCCGGACAAGAACGTGCCGCCGGCGGTGGCCCGGGCAGCCGCGACCATTCTGGAGATGACGTGGCGAGTCCTCCGACTGCGTGGCACCCCTCCGGTTACCCGTACCGCGGCCTGGCTGGCATCGCTGGAGTGCACGATCGACATCACCCGCGCCCGTTCAGAGCTGGGGTACCAGCCGGTGAAATCACGCGCCGAGGGCTTTGCCGCGTTGCGGGCCACAGTGGTCTGAACTTCAATCTCAGTGGCCCGCCGCCTTCTTCTGGGGGCCGCGGACCTCATGCCGGTGCTTCTCCAGGAACTCCAGGAAGCGCGGGAAGACGTCCCGGGCCACATCTTTGCCCATGAACGGATCCTGATGCCCGTAGCCGGGGAACACATGCAGTTCGTGGCGCCCCGGCACGATTTTCTCGAGTCGGCGGTAGCAGACGATGTTGGAGTTGGTGAATACCCGGTTGGCGTCGCCGGTGACGAACAGCACCGGTGTGGTGATCTCACTCGCGTACTGGAAGTAATCGTCCGGCAGCCGGTCGTACCGTGGGTCGCCTTGCTCGTATTTCACCGCGCGGCCGGACTTCACCATTTTCCGCATGTGCCGGTAGTAGTGCATGCTGACCGCGCCGTACAGGTCGCCACCGCGCCGATGCGTGACGTCGGCCAGTTTGTCGTGGCTGTACAGCGCCGGCCACCCCGTGCCCCACATCAAGCTGAGCATGTGACAGGCCGGCACGTCGCATTCCCGGTGAAAAGCCGACACCGCCTTGGCGAACAGTCGCCCACGGGAGAGCCCCGGATCCTCGCTCCACAACGGGTTGAGATAGGGCAGACCGATAAGGGACTCGACGGTGAAGGGGGCGGCCTGGAGCTTGACTTTCGACCAGGCGGGCACGCGCGGCGTGAGCGCGGCGCTGTTGGCGATGACGCTGCTGATGCCGTCGACGGCCTTGCCGAACAGGCTCATCGTGAACGACACCGCGCCCAGGCAGTGGCAGATCACGTGGATGGGCTTGTCACCGATCTGTTCCCGCATGGTCCGAATGGCCGGTGGAAAGTCGAACAGGGCGATGTCGTCCATGTTGTAGCGGTTCTTGAACAGGTTGTACGAGTACCGGTTGCTCATCCGGAAGTCGAGGCACCACACGTCACTGAAGCCGTGGTCGAGCAGGTAGGTGACCAGATTCTCGTGCTCGGGCATGATGAACATGTCGGTCGACGTGGTCAGTCCGTGGATGATGAGCACGGCCTCCCCCGCCGCACCGCGGCTGAAGCGCAGCAGGCTGAGCCCGAGCTTGTCCTCGGTGCTGAAGAAGTAGGGTGTCACGCTGGCGTCCTTGACGCCCTCCAGCGTGTAGAGCGGGATCTCACGTTCCATGGGGTACTGCCTCCGATCGGCCGTCACCGGCTGCTCCGGCGGCATTCACGTAATGCATATTGGGGTCGACGAGGTCCCGGCGGGCGGGGTCCTTCGACGTCCGGCTATGCATGTAGCGGAAGCCGTGGTTCTCGATGCAGATGTCGTCGAGACGGTTCACCAGATCCTCCAGCACCGCCGGGCCCATTCCGCCTTCGTCGATCCCGCAGTAGAACATCAACTCGCAGAACTGGTCGTCCGGGCGGCCCTGGGCCAGATACTCGGACTTGATGCTCTTCACGTACACGGACACGAACGTGAAGCAACCGTGGCGACGGCGAAAATCGAGCATGAGCTCGTAGCTGCGGTGGAACAGGTCCTCGTAGCGGTTGAGCGGTGCCAGCACGATGAACATGCGGGTGGGGTCGCCGACCGTGGAGTCGAGGATCTTGTCGGTGAAGAATTCGACATTTTTCATTGTCGCGTAGCTGGGGCTGAACAGCACCCCGGTCATGCCCACGTACTTCAAAGCGCGGTCCGCGGCACGGGGCAGCCGGCCGGCGACGTATCCGATGCTGTGGAGCACGTTGTAAGCAGCATTGTCGCGGCCACGCGCATAGCCGGTCTGGTCGGTGGGATGGTAAGCCGAGAACTGTCCGGCGCCGAAGCTCTTCCCGTTGGGGAGGGCGAAGTTCACCCAGACTCCCCGCTCCATCAGAGCCGCGCCCGGATTGCGGATGGCGTGGGCCGATCCCTCGACGAAGCGGTCGACGTCGTAGTAGTGCGTCTGCTCGTTCTTCAGCACCGTGCCGTACTTGTCGACTCGGATGATGCGGACCGTGATGGTGACGATCACCCCGTGGCGTCCGAGTCCGGCGAGCACCCGGTAGAAGTGCTCAGCGTTCTCCGCACGGCCGCAGGCCACCAGTTCGCCGTCCCAGGTCACGTACTCGAGGCGCTCGATGGTGTCGACGAACAGCCCGAACCGATGGGAGGCGGGACTGATGCCACCGACCGAGGCGAAACCGCCCACCGTGATGTGATTGTGGTCGCCGATGATCGGCAAGCCGAGGCCTCTTGTTGCCAGGTAGTCGTCGACCTCGGCCGAGACTGCGCCCGCCTGCACCGTGGCGGTCATCTCGTGCTCATCGACCGCCAGGACGTCGGCGAGCTTTTCGGTCACGAGCAGGCTTCCCCCGTCGGTGAGGACGAGATCATTGCTCGAGTGTCCCTTGCTCCGGATCGCCAACCGCTCGCCCCGCGCCTTGGCCTCCTTGACGACTGTGATGACGTCATCGGTGGTCTGCGGAAGGTAGATCCTGAGCGGGAACTTCGGCTTGATCGACGGGTCGGCCACCCGCTCCCAGTCGTAGCCGAGGCTGTCGATGCTGTCGTGCGTGAAGGTCTCGTGACTCGTGATCCTTTTTTTCCACTCCGGCGGGCCGCTCGGGCTGCGGCCGTTGGTGGATCCACGATGCAGCGCGCGGGTCATCTCGTCTCCATCCGGCATCGGTAAGGCTTGGTCGGTGCCTCCGTCCTCGACGCGGCTCTTGAGCGCAGCGTTGAGGGCGTGGTACCCACGGAGGATTCCACGGCGCATCAGCGGCATGAGCACCGGAGCGAGCACCCCACTGCCCGACTCGGACTGCACGAACCGAGAGCCGGTGGCGCCGACCGACTCGATCAGGAAGCGCCGGTCGACGTCGAACAGGCCGGGCACCCACTGCCGGGCGAGCCACCGCAGCTCCCGGGGTTCGTCGACGACCGTCACGCGGGGGCGGAAGGTCATGAGCCGGCG
Source organism: Pseudonocardiaceae bacterium (assembly GCA_050700515.1). Taxonomy (GTDB): domain Bacteria; phylum Actinomycetota; class Actinomycetes; order Mycobacteriales; family Pseudonocardiaceae. The sequence goes on along the minus strand of JBOHHD010000474.1, from coordinate 11,390 downwards.
ACCCAGCCGCAGCTTGATCGTGAGCTGTTCACCGGGACGGAGCCTGCCGTGCGCGCTGCGGATGAACGGGTTCCAGCGGGGGAACGAGGGGAAATCGGTGAGGACCGCCCACACCCGTTCCGGAGATGCATCGATCTCCACCTCCGAGCGGAGTTGCATACTTTCTTTATCCCTTTCCGGGGACGCGCTCCGGCGGGCCGATCGGACCGTGCGATCAGCCATCGGTCTTTGCCTCTTCGGTCATGGCGGCTTTCGCCTTTCCGTGGTAGAGGTCCCACAGTTCACCGAGGAAAAGCCGCCCGAAGTCGGTCAGCGCTCTCGTCCGGGCAGCCATCCCCCCGCCGTGCACCCGGAAGGTGGTGAGCTGCCTGGCGAAGTCGAGCATGTAGATCTGCAGGATGCCGGAGGCGCACACCTCAGCTCGGGCCTCGCCTTCGCCGTCGACATGGCCTTGCAGGATCCGGACGTACAGCGTGGTCGTGTCCGACCAGAGATCGAGCCCGGGGTCGTCCTGGATGTCCTTGACGCCGGTGAGGGTCAGCGGGTTGCCCGCTCCGTCGCAGAAGTACAGCCGGTACCGCATCGTCTTGCTCGGGGCGCCCCCACTGCCGACGAAGAGGTTGAACAGGCCGTGCTGCACCGGAAGTTGCCCGCCGAGCTCCTCGCATCGCACCCACCCCGTGGCCGAAGCCAGGTGTGTCGGGTCGGCGACGAAGCGATCGACGTCGTCGACCTCGATCCTGAGATGAAACATCAGGAAGGTGTCGTTCGCCTTTCCCTCCCGGAAACCGCGCTCGGTGTCGAGCTCACCGAAGGAGATGTAGCCCTTCATTTCCTCCGTGAACTCCAGGCTGGTCATGGTGTTCCTTGATTCGTCGTCATCGCCGGATGCTGCTCCGAGGTCGTGGTCGTGCTGTCGATGATTTTTTCCGCCATCCGATCGGCGAACGCGGCGATGGTCAGCGACGGATTGGGACCCACCGGCCCCGGCATGACCGACCCGTCGGCGATGTACAGCCCGGGGTAGTTGAACGCCTGTCCGTACGAGTCGACCACCCCGTGGCGATCGTCTTTCCCCATCGGGCAGCCGCCCAGAGGATGGACCGTGATGACCCGTTTCAGGTGGGACAGCGGGTTCTCGCGGAACCGCGCGCCGAGCTCGTCGGCCATCGCGGCCATCGTGGACTTCACCCGAGCGAAGTACGGCTTCGACGTGGCCACCGTCCAGTCGATGTCGAGGTATCCCCGCCGCAACTTCATCACCCCGTCGGGCACGTCACGACCCATGCCGAGCAGGGGTAGCGATCCGGACGAGAGCTCGGAGGTCCCGTGCAACAGCGCCAGCTCGGCACTCAGGTCGCTCTTCGGGCTCTTGGCGATCCTGGCCCAGATCCGCCGGGCGGCGAAGCGAAGCAGGCGATGGGCGGTGCTGCGCACCTGGGTGTTCTCGGCCAACCAGTCGATGAATCCGGGATAGCCGGCATCCTGGATGTAGTAGCCCGGGCCGTCACCGTCGGGATCGGCTCGGTCAGGTACCCGGAGGAAGCTCGTGATCACCGGGCCTCGGCTGCCGTCGAGTACCCGCGGGCCGCCGCCCGGCTGCCGGCCGCGCAGCAGCAGGGTGAGCAGGTCACCGTTGCCACAGAATCTGGTGCCCAGGGCGGGACTCAGCCGGGGGAACGCACTCCGGTTGCGGAGCAGGAGATAGGGGGTGCCGAGGGCACCGGCGGCCAGGACGACCCGGGCGGCGGTGAGGACGCGGTGGGGCAACTTCGACGTCTCGGTAGGCCGGCCCTCCTGGTGGGGATGGTGCTCGACGTAGTGGACCGAGAACCCGCCGCCTTCCCGGGGCTGGAAGCGGCGGACCTCGGAGCGGACGCGAATGTCGGCACCGTGATGCTTGGCCGCGGAAAGGTAGGTGTGGTCCAGTGTGTTCTTGCTGCCGTAGTTGCAGCCGATGTCGCATTCGCCACAGAGCCGGCAGGTCAGGCGGGTCTGCTCGTGCAGATTCGGGTAATCCCCCTCGGCGATGGGCACCCCGACCTTCGGTGGCGCTTGGGGGCTGGCCGCGAAGGAGACCGCCAGGTTCGGCAGACCCCATTGCAACCCGAGTCGCTGGCCCGCCTCCTGCATGGCCCTGGTTTTCGGCATGTCCCGATGGTCCGGCGCCTCAAGCGGATACGGGGTGACCGTCAGCATGCGCTCGACCTGCTCGTAGTGCGGGTCGAGGTCGGCGCGGGTGATCGGCCAGGGTTCGTAGCCCGCACCGGAGGGCCCGTCCTGCACAAACCAGCGCTCATCCTTACGGATCATCACGTTTGCGTAGATCAGTGATCCGCCGCCGAGCCCACTGGACACCACGGCCTCAATACCCCGGAAAGACCAGAAGTTGAACAAGCCGTGTCTGCCCTGGCTCGGGTCCCAGTAGTTTGCCGCCATCTCGCGGGGTCGGCGAGCGAAAGAGCCCGGTGGGTAGGCCTTTCCCCGTTCGAGGACGCACACCCGGAGACCGGACTGGGCCAATCGGTACGCCGCTACTGAACCCCCGAAACCAGACCCGACGACAATCACGTCGTAGTGCTCGTCACTGGACACCGGGTTGTCCCTCTGTCGTGGTACACAGCTCAAGCGGCGATCGTAACGAGTCCGCACCCACGACGAAAGTGATTTCGTCACCACTTGTGGTGGAGTGGCCACCACCTAACCGGGTCATCGTGAAGTAGGGATTTGGGTGGACGCCACCTGCACTCCGCGGCCACTGCCGTTGCAATTTCATGGCATGAGGCGGGCGAGCCAGCCGCAGATGTCCTGCGCGGTGGCTTCGACGGTGCGGTGGGTGGTGTCCAGTAGCGACACCGGCGGGTCCAGCGTCGCGGCACTGGCGCCGAGCCACTGGGCGTAATCGAGCATCTCCACGATTCTGGGTTCGTCCCACTCCCGCCACTCAGGCCGAGCCCGCAGCCGCTGCGCCAGCACGTCGGGATGGCAGGTCAGCGCCAGATAGTGCACTGTGCTGAACAGCGCGCGCTCGGGCAACGGTTCGAGCTCGGGCGGCACCACGGTGCCGCACAGCAGCACCGGCCGGCCGTTCTGCCCGATCATCGCGGCCAGCCGCAACCAGGTCGAGCGGAACAGCCGGTGCTCATCAGTGGGATCGCTCAGCTCGGGCAGCCAGAGCACGTCCTGCTCCAGGACCACGAACCGGTCGAACAGCTGCGGCACCAGCACACGGGCCAGGGTCGACTTGCCGGTACCGCTGGGTCCGGTGAGGCAGAACAGTGGTTGGCGGGTGAAGACCTGCCGATGCCCGCACTCGACGCAGACCAGTGGCTCGGCTGTTCTTTCCCGACCCGCCAGGGATTGTCCGCCCACCGCCGGCAGCTTCACCCGTTCCCCACACCGACCACAGATCAGTGGATTCATCCAGCACCGGCCGAAGACTCGGCACCGGCCGAGGATCCAGCATTTGCCGAGGATTTCCCGCCGGCCGAGGACTCAGCCGAACAGGTCACCGAGGAAACTCCCTCGGCCACGTTTATGGTGCCCGTAGGGGCGCGGAGAGTCGGAATAATGCTCTGTCCGGTAGGGGCGGGGGGAGTCCCGGTACGGCCGCGGCGAGTCGGAATGGCCCCGGTAGGGTCGTGGCGAGTCGGATCGACCCCGGTGCCCCCCTCCGGGTGCCAGGTACTGTGTCGACCCTGATCCGTAGTACCGCTGTTCCGCTTGCAGGATCAGCTCCAGCTCACCGTGATCGAGGAAGATCCCCCGGCAGTTCTCGCACTGCTCCAGGTGCACTCCCTGCTTGTCGACGGTGTGCAGCTTTCCGTGGCATTTCGGGCATATCACGACGCCAGCATACGGGTGTCCGGTCAGGACGAGGGAGCAACGCGGCACCGGGAGCCCCCGCCCTGGGGGCCGGAACAGTGGGCCCCTAGTCAACGGGGTTCTCGCGGCGGCGGCGGAAGACCTTGGGCATCCGGTTCACCATGCGGTTGAGGTCGGAGACGTTGTCGAGCATCTGGTTCAGGTCGGGGCTGAATTTCTCGACGCGGTTCAGCAGCGGCAACACCCCACCCTCCATCGCGCGGGCCAGTCGGGGAAGCCGATCGATGAGCGTGACCAGGGCTTCGACCTCATGGGGGTCGATGGTGTCGGCCATCCGTCGCACCGTCGGTTCGAGGCGGCGCAGCGGCTCGGAGTAGCTCTCCAGCAGTGGTGCCGCGTTCGCGGTGAGCGTGCCGACCTGCTCGACGGTCACGGCGGCCGCCCGCGCGGCCTGGCCCGCGGTCTCCACCACGCCGTCCACCCTGGTGATGATGTGACCGGTGCGCTCCAGGTGTGCCTGCGTCCGGGCCACCGCGTCGTTCACGGCGGCGAGGGTCTGCTCTGCGGCGGTCACCAATCCGACCAGTCGGCCGGGCAATGCCAGCAACCTCACGGTGGTGTCCAGGACGACAGCGACCGGGCGGGTCAGCACAGTGGGGAGTCGGAACAGGGAGCTCATGGCCGAGTTTTATCGCTTTCCCCTAGATACCGTCGAGATACCGGGTGATACCAAGGGCAAGGCTACTTGGTTGACGATTGATGCTTGCCCAGCAGGACGCCGAGGTTGTAAGCGGCGCTGGTGTTGCCCGCTTCGGTGGCCTGGCGATACCACACTTCCGCCTCGGCGAGCTCACCCCGTTGTTCCAGCAGCACGCCGAGGTTGTTGGCGGCGTGGCTGTTGCCCGCCTCGGCGGCTCGGCGATACCAGGTCTCCGCCTCGGCGAGCTCACCACGATCCTTCAGCAGCAGGCCCAGGTCGTAGGCGGCCTCGATGTCGCCCGCTTCGGCGGCCACTCGCCACCAGGTCTGGGCCTCGTCCAGCTCCCCACGCTTCTCCAGCAGCAGGCCGAGGTAGTGGGCGGCGTCGGTCTTGCCCGCTTCGGCGGCCACTCGCCACCAGGTCTCCGCCTCGGCCAGCTCACCCTGGTCCTTCAACAGCCCGCCGAGGTAGTTGGCGGCGTCGGCGTCGCCCGCTTCGGCGGCCACTCGCCACCAGGTCTGGGCCTCCTCCAACTCACCGCGCTCGACCAGCAGTACACCCAGGCCGGTGGCGGCGTCGATGCTGCCCGCTTCGGCGGCCGTGCGCCACCAGGTCTGCGCCTCGTCCAGCTCCCCGCGCTGCACCAGCAGCAGGCCGAGGTAACTCGCGGCGTCGGTGTCACCCGCTTCGGCGGCCGTGCGCCACCAGGTCTGGGCCTCCTCCGCCTGCCCACGCTCTTCCAGCAATGCGCCGAGGCCGGGGGCCGTGGTCGGATCTCCCGCTTCGGCCACCTTGCGCCACCAGGTTTCCGCCTCGTCCAGCTCACCGCGTTTCACCAACAGCACGCCCAACCCGGTCGCGGCGGTGGGATCGCCCGCTTCGGCGGCCGTGCGCCACCAGGTTTCCGCCTCCTCCATCTGGCCACGCCGCGCCAGCAACACACCGAGGCCGGTGGCCGATTCGGCATCGCCTGCCTCGGCGGCGGCGCGCCACCACTGCTCCGCCTCGTCCAGCTCACCGCGCCGCACCAGCAACCGGCCGAGTCCGGCGGCGGCGGTGACGTTGCCCGCTTCGGCGGCCGGACGCCACCAGGTCTCCGGTTCGTCCAGCTCCCCGCGCTCCACCAGCAGCAGTCCCAGACCGGTGGCGGCGTCGGCGTCCCCCGTCTCCGCCGCGCGGCGCCACCAGATCTCCGCCTCGCCCAACTCATCACGCTGCACCAGCAACACGCCGAGGTTGTAGGCCGCGGTGGTATCGCCCGCCTCGGCGGCCGCGCGCCACAAGGCCTCCGCCTCGTCGAAACCACCGAACTCCACCAGCTGCACGGCGGCTTCATCCGGGTCAGGGGCCTCATCCGGATTCGGCGTTTTGCCCGTGTCAGGCGCCTCCTCCGGGTTGGCCCCGGCTTCGGTGTCCCGGTCCTGTGCTGGCATGCGCCTCGTCCTCCTGGTTGCTCAGCTCTCGCCGATGCGGGTCAGGCACAGCGTGAAGCTGACGGTGATGAGCTGATAGCCGGTGACGATCAGCACCATGCCGACAATGGATATACGCATTGTCTCCATGATGTCCAGCGCACCGAAGCCGTGCACGCCCTGGGAGGCCCCAGAAGGGCAGGGTCGCCACGAACAGCCGAGGACGGCGGCCCCGGGCAGGCTCCTGACGAGGAGTCCTCGCCCGAGGGCCAGGCGCGTGAGTATCCGATCTCACGGGGCGACGCCGCCGGTCTCGCTGACCGGCGGTAACGGCAGTGCGCACCGGATCGACAACAGGCGTATCAGGGGTCGGCCCTCCGCTATCCATCAGGTGAGAGGGGTGATCCGCCCACCTTCGGCCGGAAAAGCTCCTTGGATTCAACGTCGAGGCAGGAGAATCCGCCTGGCGCACAAGTATGGAGCCGAGCATGAGTGCGACACCCACCGCTGACGTGGCCTACCTGGACCTGAGGAGCCGTGCTCTGCGGCCAGAGCCGCCCGGAGACATCATTCGCTGGCAGCGTTCTCTGCTCACCGCCGCTGGACGGGCCCTCGTGTTGTACCCCGGTCCGGTAGGGGAGCTGGTCGCCCGCGAGCTCTACGATGCCTTGCAATTCGAGTTCCTGGGCGCAGCCACCGGACCGACCCGTCAGCTCGTCGAGTACCTGCTCGCCCAGCCGGCTGAGGCGGAGCGCACCGCACCCGACGGGCCAGGAACCGGCGACCACCGGACCGACGCGGTGGCGTAGCTCACGCCGGTACGTCGAACTGGTAACCCTGGGCCACCAGCCAGGGCAGCAACTCGGCCAGCGCGGCGACCGTCTGATCCCGTTGCCCGCCGCCGTCGTGCAGCAGGATCACCGCCCCCGGGTGCACCTGTTGCTGCACATCGGCCACGATCCGCGCCGTGCCGGGTTGCGACCAGTCGCGTGGGTCCACCGACCAGGCCAGCGGCTTCATCCCGTTGCGCGCGGCGATCCGTTGTATCGGTTCGGACCATCGGCCGGCCGGAGCCCGGAAATAGTCGATGCTGACGTTGGTGCCCGCCGCGGCCAGCAGATCAGCCCGGCAGCCGACGATCTCGGCTTCGATCTGCGGTTCCGGTCGGTCGATCAGACGCCGATCGTGGGTGATCGTGTGATCGCACAGGCGCATGCCGGCCGACACCACCTCGCGGACCAGCTCGGGATGCCGGACGGCTTCCGAACCGACCATGCAGAAGGTGGCCACGGCGTGGTACTGGGTCAGCAATGCCAGTACGTGGGGGGTGTAGTCGCGATGCGGACCGTCGTCGAAGGTGAGTGCTACGGCGCGGTCCGGGCGGGCGGTGTGGCGGATCAGGTCAGCCGCCACCGGCGCCGCTGGTGCCGGTGGGGGATCAGCGTTCGGTGGCGGTGCCGGCGCTGCCACCCCCACCATCAGCTCCGTGTCGACCGGGGCACCGCCGAGGTGGATCTGCACGACCAGCAGCGCTGCTGTACCCAGCATCGCCAGCGTGACGAGCAGCCAATCGGAGCGATACCAGGGGTGTGACGTTCGATAGTGCACCTTCACCCCCACCCTGATCGGGTCGCTCTGAACACCGGAGGTGATCAGCGTGCAATCTGAAGTACACATTAGCGTTGATTGACCCTCCTGTGGAGTACCTTCGCCGGGGTACCCCGCGCCGCGTCCGAGGCCGATCAGGCCGGTGTCAGGCCCGCGACGCTCCAGATTCGGAGGCGGCGGGTTCGAGGGTGGAGGTCGCGCCGGGCGGAGCTGCGGTCGCCGCGGTCCGGCTGTGCCAGGATCGGGGCATGTACTCGTTGTTGCAGTACGACTATGTGCCCGACATCGTCGAACGACGTACGCCTTTTCGGGATGCGCATCTGGCACTGATCCGTGAATTCCACGAACGAGGCCTGCTGCTGATGGCCGGCGCGCTGACCGATCCTGTCGACGGTGCCGTGTTCGTGTTCACCACCGATGACCGATCGGTGGTGAAAGACTTCGTCGCGCGGGATCCCTACGTGCGCGAAGGTCTGGTACCGGCATGGCAAAGCCGGCTTTGGAAGGTCGTCATCCAGTAACCATTTTCGGCCAGTGGCCCCCGGCCGGCCACCCCTGCGTGCGCCGATGTCACCCAACCCGCGATTGGCCGTCGCGGAATGCTCTGGGGCAACTATCCGGACTGTTTTTCCTGTCTTATTGTCACCACGGGGCATTAAATTTGATGCAGCGTCTCATGCACAGCTCGACGATCCTGCTGGTCAACGACGCACCGAGGGCACCGGCGAGGTGATGGCGGCGGGCCGACCAGTCCAGGCACAGCCGCGTCAACGAGCGGCGGCGGTCGCGGCGCAGCGCCGACACGTCAATTCCCCACTCACCGAGCAGGGGTTGCTCGCCGGAACGCAGCCGGGCCTCCCCTGCATCGATCTCTCGGAAATCGGCACGGCGTCCGGCACGGAGACTCGCACGTCGGCACAGCCATCCAGCATACTGACACGATCATGCCGTCCGATGTGCCGCCGCCGCTGTCAGGGCAGGCCGCGACGTACTGGACGTGGGGAAATCGGTGCGGTCATCGCCCGATGAACAGGTACTCGGAGACCTCGCGACGCTGCGCGGTGGCATGCGTGCCGAACGAGTACCGGTGATCCCTGTGCCGTACCTCGACCGAGCGCTTCACCTCGCGCAGCACGGCCTCGATCGTCTCCGCGTCGGGTACGGCGTCGTAGCGCAGGTCGGTGAAGGTGAACACTCCGCGCGGTTGTTTGCGGGCTGCGCTCAGCACCAGCGCGGAGATCGCGTGCGCTTGGCGCCGGTCAGCTGGTCGAGGTGCGACCACGCCGAGTCCAGGAACGCCCGATCGGCCGCGTCGAAGTGGAGCCCATCGAAGGTGGATCGGATGAAGTCCCGGGCGTCGGCGGGTGGCCCGCGGATCGCGTCGAGCGCGTGGGCACCGCCGAGCTCGGCGAAAACCTGCGCGAGCTGCGGCACGAGCTTGTATTTCGAGCCCATCTAGCGAAGGCGGGAAGGATGCGGCCCGGGCGACCGCGCTCCCGACGCCCGCCGTGGCCGACGAGCCCAGAGCTGCGCACACGGCCATCTCCACATCTTGTCCTACCCCGGGGCGGGACGGTGGGACGGGCCGCCACCCTGGCATGTCCTCAGTCGGCCCACTGCACCTCCAGGACGTGTACTTCCCGGTCACGCTCCACATACACCTACGCCTGGCTCAGGCGCCGGAGGAGTCGCTCTGCTCCTCGGGCAGGATCGCGCCCCGGAACTCGGCGGGGTTGGCGTCCGCGTAGGGGAGTTTCTTGCCGGCTCGGGGGTGCTCGGGGTCCTCGGAGCTCAGCGGCTGGGCTATCTGGACAGGCTAGCCGGAAGGTCAATCAGTGGCCGGGTAGTCCCACGCGAACGAGTCGTTGACCACGATCTGGTCGCTGGGGTGCGCCGTTTCGATATCGACCTCATCCCGGTACTTCGCTCGGGACGAAAGTCCAAGGGGAGCTGCACCTTCGGGTGATAAGGGTGATAGGCAGACTCCCGAAGGCTGGGCAGCACTGCGTCAGCGCACTGTCATCGAGCATAGCCTGGCCCCTCTCGGCCATTGGCAGGGCCGGCGTGCCCACTACCGCGGTACCCGCAAGGACCTGTTCGACCTGCGTCGCTGCGCCGACGTGGACAACTTGCACGTCATCGCCCGCCACCAAATACTTGATCAACACGACGCCATCACAGTTGCAGTGTTCCACAATTTGCCGCTGAAGACACCCTGTTCTTCTTTGTCGAGACCGTCATTCATCCGCTCCGGCATCATGGGCGGCGGGTAGCCCGGTGATTCATCTGGACTGCGTACTGATATCTGGTGGCTACGTGAAATCTGGCTGCTGACTACGTGTTTGAGAACTTTCTCCCTGGGTGGGTGGAGCACATACTTGCATACTGATTATTATTGTCGTCGGTCGCATCATTCGGGAGAATATGTTGTATGGTAGCTCGTCGAAGCACGGGGGATGGGTGAGGTGTTTCTGCGCTGGGGCTGCTGGGGTCGTTTCTTCTACTAGGAGGATTGTCATGTCTGACGTAGTGAGTTTCGCGGAGATCGGCGGGCAGCTTGTGGAGCTGCTACCGGCCCGCACCGTGATGCAGACGATGGGCAACGCCGTCGTCGGAGACGTCGACGGTAACGGCGTCATCGACAGAGCCGACGAAAGACTCGCCCGTGACCTCACTGATGTCAATGGCGACGGCGTCATCGACGCCGTAGACCGCGTCGGTGTCAACGACCTCAACATCAATGTCCTCGGCGACCAAGACAACATCGCCGAGTCCGGGGTAGTGGTGGCGGATGGGGGCAGCAGCAACTCATAGGTTCACGGTGGTTGAGCTGTTGCGGTACTGCCTGGTCTGCGGTGACGTCTGACTGGGCAGCACCGCCGCGTCGGTCGGGATCCATCGTGCGGCGGCGCTTGATCCGGGTGGTCTCGTGGGACTGCGCTTTCCGGCCGAATGTTGATCATCTGTGTCGGCTACTCGACGAGTGCCCGGGAGCGTGGCGGGTTCTCGGCGCGGGGTTGTGGGTGTGCTGTCGTCGCCGCCCGGCGGTCTGACCCCACGACGGTGGGCGCGTGCTCGTCAGCGGGAGTTGTCGTTGGGCTGACGACGGGTAAGGCGGGCGAGGAAGGTGGTGAGGCGGTCGTCGAGGTCGCGCAGGTGCGGGGAGGCGGAGCGCAGGGGGTGGACCTGCCGGTGCAGGGTGCGCAGGCGTTCCAGGGTGATGGTCGAGTCGAGGGTGGCGGCGGTGCGCAGGGCGTCGCGACCGAAAGCGGCGGCTTGTTCCAGTTCGCGGGTGTGGAGGTGGGTGATGGCGAGGTCGGTCTGGACCAGACACAGAGGCCGGCCCATCCAGGGCTCGGTGCCGTTGAGCGCCATGGTGCTCAACATGATGGCCTGCTCGGTATCACCGATACCGCTGAGGCACCGTCCGAGGTCATGTCCGAAACCATTGACACTGTAGAAGTTAGCTTCGTCCTCGGGGCCGACCAATTCGTAGGATCGCTGGGCCGCCACCACGGCGAGGCGGGTTTCACGGGCATCGCCGAGCAGGGCGAAACCTCGCGCTTCCACCGCGTGGAGCTTGCTGATCAACGCGGGCGGGGCCGTGTCCTGGGCGATGCTCAGGCCAGCCCGTGCGAGGGCGACAGCCTGGCGCCCGTGTCGCGTTGTGTCCTGACCGGCGGGGGCGTTCTCGCCGATCCGGACCGTCAGGCGGCTCGCCTCATGCAGGATGTCGGCACCTTGGCGTCGGTCGCCCGCTCGCATGGCCAGATCGAGTGCCTGGATGTGGTAGCGCTGCGCCAGCGCATGCCTGCCGACGTCGCCCGACATCCAGCCGACCGTCC
>JBOHHD010000473.1:0-3060 GCA_050700515.1 Pseudonocardiaceae bacterium | reverse complement strand
GCACGGGGCCACGCTGACACTGCATGCGCGCAGGCCGGTCCAAGCCAGGTGGACATGGGCGTCGATGAATCCGGGCAGCATCGTGGCCGCCTGCAGGTCCACCACCCGCTTGGCCGGCAGGACGGCGGCATCATCGTCCAGGGCGATGATACGTCCGTGCCAGAGCCCCACCTGGTGAGCCCGAGGGTGGGCAGGATCCATAGTGATGATGTTGGCGTTGATCAGCCGAACGTCGAGCACCGCTTTCCTCGCCCACATTGTCTAGTTAGGCTAGGGTAGCCTAGCCACACCTGAGAGAGCACGGAAGAGGGGGCACGGCAGTCCCTGGTTTCCTACCCGACCGGCGGGTGAGCACGAGGAGAGGGCATTCAATGTCGACGAATCCTTTCGACGATGAAAGCGGAACCTTCTACGCCCTGATCAATGATGAGGGCCAGTATTCACTGTGGCCGACTTTCGTCGAGGTTCCGGCGGGCTGGACCATCGTTCACGGTGCGAGTAGCCGCCAGTCCTGTCTGGCCTATATCGAGGAGCATTGGACGGATATGCGACCGAAAAGCCTGATCGAGCAGATGGAGCAGGACCGGATGCGCGCTAATTCCTGATCTCAGGTGATCGGGAATCACTCGGGATCGCGGTGTTCAGATCACCTTTGGGGCCGCGCTGGGCGTCGCGGTCGTCGTCCTGGCCATCGCCGCGGCGATGATCACCTGGCTGGGCATGCTCTGCCATACTCGCGGCGTTCTCACCGCAGTGGTTGCCCATATCGCAAGGCGCCGGATCGCTCGAGGTCATCGGTGGACCTGGGCGTTGTTGCCGGTGTGGTGCCGCTGCGGGAAATCGCGCTGATCCCCATCGGAGGCATCCTCATCGGCGGCACGATGATGGCTACTTCCCTTGCCGGCCGCCGAGCATTGGAAGAGCTGGGGTCCCGCTGCGGGGAATTCGAGGCAGCGCTCTCGTTGGGTTTCATTTCCCGCGAAGCCGCCCTGCTGGTGTGCCGGGAGCGGGCGGCCGACGCGCTCATCGCGGCGTTGGATCAGATCCGCTCGGTAGGGCTGGTCACCCTGCCCGGTGGGTTTGTGGGAATGCTGCTGGGTGGCGTTTCCCCAGTACAGGCCGGCGCGGTCCAGCTCCTGGTACTGGCCGGGTTACTGGTTGTGGAGGCACTCGCGATCCTGATCACTGTGGAGCTCGTCGCCGCGGAATGATTCGATCCGACAGTCGTGTAGCTGAAAGGGCGATGACAGCCTCGGCGAGGAAGGTTTATCGGTTTGTGGCTTGGGTAATCCGTTGCGGTGGAATAGCATCACGACGCCGCACCGCAGCAGCAGTCGCCACCGGGACAGACCCGCCTGATGCGCCCTCAACCGGCGGATGAGATGGCCGACTACATCGGCCGTGACCTGCTCGCCGGCAAGGTGGCGCTGATTATCGGCGGTGACTCGGATATCGGACGGGCGGTATGCGTCGCGTGCGCCGAGGAGGGCGCCGACATCGCGCTGACCTACCTTTGCGAGGACGCCGACGCCCAAGCACACCCCTGACCTGGTACAGGCTCAAGGTCGCCGGTGCCTGGCAATCGCGGGAGACTTGGCCGAGGCGGCGCACTGTGCTCGCGTGACCCAACGAGTCATCGACGAGCTGGGTCGGTTGGACATACTGGCCAATAACGTGTCCTACCTATGCTCGGATAGCGCGATCATCAACACCGGCTCGGTGAACGGTCCGCGCGGTAATCAAGTCATTGATTGATTACTCGGCCACCAAGGGCGCCGTGCACGTGCTCACCTTCTCGCTGGCCCAAACCTTGCTGGAGGGGGGGATCCGGGTCAACTGCGTCGCACCTGGCCCCGCGTGGCCCCCGCTGATCCCCGCCACCATGCCGGAGGAGAAAGTAGAGTCATTCGGCGAGCAAGTACCGATGAAGCGGGCTGCGGAACTGGATGAAATGGCCCCCTTCTATGTCTTTTTCGCCGCGCCCCAGCTCTCCTCGTACTACACCGGCGAGGTCTTGGCCACGATCGGTGGTGAAACTCTCCCGGGATGAGCCGCAGGATCGGCCCGGTCACCGGCCACGCCGGGGTGTTCGAGGGCGATCGCGGTGAGCACCAGTCCGTTATCGATCATCCAGCGGCCATCGAACCTGGTCAGCGTGTCATCCGAGATGGTTGCTCCGGTCACGAGCAGGCGGGCGGAGAAGGTGCGTTCGGCGGGATCGATCCTGATGGCGGCATCCTGAAAACCGAGCCAGCGGCGGGTGAGCGGGAACCAGGCCTTGTACACGGTCTCCTTGGCGCAGAACAGGAGCCGATCCCAGCAATAGACCGGCCGCACCGCCGTCAGGTCGGCGAGCATGGCCTGTTCCTCATCCAGCGCGATAGCGCCCAAGACGCCTCCGGGCAGTGGCCCGTGCGGCTCGGCATCGATGCCGAGAGAAAGCAGGTCCCGGTCGCGGGCCACTGCCGCAGCCCGGTACCCGGCGCAGTGCGTCATACTGCCGACGATTCCCGGTGGCCACAGTGGCTCTCGCCGTTCGCCGGGTAACACCGCCACCGGGGGCATTCCGAGTTCGCCGAGGGCCAGCCGGGCGCAGTGGCGTACCGTACGGAATTCCCGACGCCGTTTTTCGACGGCCCGGCTGACCACTGCCTCTTCTTCAGGAAACAACATGGCTTCGGGCGGGTCGTCGAACGCTTCGACGCTGGCCACCACGTCCGGAAGAATTTTCTTGATCATTTCTATTCCCGCCCCGGAAGAATCGTTCGAAGCAGGGGATGTGGCAGGCCCCGAGAAGACCACTCCCGCGGATAGCCCAGGGATACCTCCACGAATGGCACTCCGTCATACACCGTCGAGCGAGGAATATGGAGGTGACCGTACACCACGGCTGCGGTGGTGAAGCGGTAATGCCAGTCTGCGGTCAGTTCGGTTCCGCACCACTGGGCGAACTCCGGATACCACAGCACCCGGGTCGGCTCGCGTACCAGGGGCCAGTGATTGATCAAAACCAACGGCACCTCGGGATCGCATTCGGCCAAGCGCCGCTCGGTCTCGATG
>JBOHHD010000472.1:0-5448 GCA_050700515.1 Pseudonocardiaceae bacterium | reverse complement strand
GCCGATGCGGAGGTTCGCAGCTCACGCCTCTCGGTAGACGACGACAGCCGGTTGTGCCGGGATAAGCCGAGATGGACCTCGCGCAGGTCGCAGACCAGCTCGGCCACCTGCGGCACCGCGTCGGCGCCCACCGCAGCCAGCTCCTCGACGACATGGCCCAGTGGATCGGTGGCCGTCATGGGCGGACGCAGGCTGGTGACCAGGATCCGCCGCGCCACCAGCTCGGCCAGCATGTCCTCGATCACCGACTCCGGTGTCTCGGGGAACTCGGCCCTCATCTTGCCGGTCAGATCGCCGATAAGGATTGGTGAACCCACAGCCTGGATGACGGTCTCGACGGCCCGGGTGTGCCGGACCGACACCTCCGCCGGTTCCGTTCGGCCCGACGTAGTGGGTTGCTGCTGGCAGCCCACCACAAGCCTGCCGTCGCGGACGAACGCCAGGTTGTTCCGCACGACTGGCAGCCGACAGCGCAGCTCCGGGCACCGTTCCAGGCGCGTGATCACACCCACCAGCCATTCGGTATCCACCCGCGCCACGACGTGGTGCTCCTGGCCGTAGCGCACCCGGAGCTCGGGACCAAACCGGACCGGCGCCACCCCGGCGAACAGACCAAACGGCGTCGCCCGGCTCGTCATCCGCAGCAGATACCGCACCACCGACACCACCGCGCGCCGCACCTGTCGCGCCCGCTGCTCATGCCCGGCACACACCGCGCCAACCCGGCGAGCCAGCACCGGGCTGGCCACCTCGACCGCCGCCGCGACCGCCTCGCACGCCCAGACCTGCTGCAACCAGTGACACCACTGCGCCACGTGCTCACTCGTCGTGCCGGTGAAGTCCGGCCACGGCGGAACATCTACCCCAGACGGCAGGGCGGCCACCCGCAGAACGGCCGCATCGACGAACCTGTACAAACCGCACCATTCCCAGCATCAGGAAGGTCGGCCCGGCACTGGGAATGGTGGAACAGCCCAGGGCACCGGCCCGACGGATATCGGGATCAGACGACTCAGCAGCCAGTGGCGGGGCAGGCAGTTTCGCAGGTACTGCCACAGTTGTCATCGGTGAGCCGCATCAGTTCGTCGATGACCGGACCGGACTCGACAATACTCACATCGAGGTCGAACTCCGAGTCCGCCATCGGAGTGCCTGACACTACCACCATCTGATCCATCTGAATTTCCACAGTTTCCTCCTTGGGCCATAATGCTGTTTGAGAATTCTCGATGTTGGTCAGGGTGTACGCGGCACGGGCCAGGAGATAACAACTCGCGTGTGCTTCTTGTCGATAACCCGTCCCGGAGAAAGGTCCATGTCCGGGGTTGCTGCGGGATAGACCTCGATGAGTGCTGCTGGGCCACCACGGTGGTCGCGGTCCCAGGTGCGGATCAGCTCCACGTACTGCTCGGCGAGGGCCTGCGCCTGCGGGCCATGGGCATACACACCCAGCTCGAACCGGGTGCGATCCGGGCCGACCGGTCGCGCCGGGGCCCGGTAGGCGAACGTTCCACCCAGCAGGATCGTCTTTGCCCCTACCCGCGCCGCCGCCGGGAGACGTCCGCTGTCGATGGCGGCCTTGTTCGCGGTGAGCAGACCGAAGCCGTCCACGACCGTGGCCAGCCACAGGTCCAGGTCATCGATCGGTTCGACTCCGCCGAGTTCAACGCCCGACCACCGCTGCACCCTTGGCGCGAATAAGGCATCTCGCAGCAGATCGGCGTCCACCGGCAGCGTCTCATCGACCCTCAGGGTGACGTCGTCCCCGTCGAGTGAGATCAAGCGCTCGGCGTGGGAGCCGATGCCCTGCATCGGCACGAAGCCACACAGGTGATAACCCCGGCTGACCAGCCGAGCCCCGTCGCGCTCAAAGGCCACCGAGCGGGTCAGGCCACGCATCCGCAACGGGACGACCATCCGCCCGCCCTCGGCAAGCTGAGCAGTCCAAGCAGGCGGGACGTCCCACGCAGCAACGGTAACGATCACCCGGTCATAGGGAGCATGCTCCGGCACACCGCCCTCAGCGTCGGCCATTACCACATTGACCTTGTGGTACCCCGCTGCCGCCAAGCAGCTCCGCGCCCGGTCCACCACATCGGGGTCGATGTCGACCGTGGTGACCTCCCCGGCCTCACCGATCAGCTCGGCGATCAACGCCGCGTTGTAGCCACCCGACCCGATCTCCAAGACCCGCATGCCGAGACTGATCCCCGCTTGCTCCACCATCATGGCCTGGATATACGGCGCGGACACCACGCTGGTGGCTTTGCCTTGTTTGTCGCTCTTGGTGAGCACGGAGTCATGAGTGGCGTAGGCGGTCTCCAGCGGCGTCCCCGGCGCAAACAGGTGCCGTGGCACAGCGCGGAATGCCTCGGCAACCCGCTCACCGCGGATCCAACCCGGCTCACGCAGGCCACGGACCATTGCCTCACGTAGCTCGTTAGCCCGCGCGGCCTCTTCAGCAGTGCTGACGTTCGTGTCTCGGAATGTGCTCATGTGGTGACTCTTTCAGCCGTGGTTCGACGGGTCTGGGTGGCCGGGGTCGGCTGATCCGCCCAGCAGGCGGAGCAGGCCTGCTCCGGGTCCGGCGGTGCGCCGGGCAGGATCACCAGCGGACAGAACCGCCTGCCGTCACAGTGCGCGGCGACCGTCTGCCCGGGTGCCCCAGGCTCAGCGAGGTGTGTCTCGCCGTCAGCCAGCGAGGCCACACACCAGCGCATCACACCCGCACCGCCCGATCCCTGCCTGCGGACAGGGCCCGCAGACCAGTGCGTGACCTGCGTCGACGCAGCAGTCGCGCCATCAATCCACCACGGCGATACGAGGTGTCATCGCCGACGGTGACGCGGTGCAGCGCGGTCTCGCAATCCAAGCACGTCGGCCCCGGCGGGACCGCCAGTGGCGCGGCCACCATCAGCCGCCCGCAGAGCGCCACAGATCTCCCATGGCCTGCCGCCAGACCAACCGACGCCGCCGGTGAGCTGACCAGATGATCACGTCCGTCGACAGCGCTGGTCACCGTCGACGGACGAGTACTGCCGCGCGACACGGCGAGGAAGGCGGCGGCGACCTGGCCACTGCGGATCGCTATCAGCTCACCCAACTCAGCGATTACCGCCTCGTGCAGGCCGTCAGCCTGCGCGGTCTGGTGGACGGAATCGACCCTCGCTGTCCGAGGTGTCGTCACGTGGTTACTCCTTCAGGGGTGATCTCGTGTGGGTGATGTAGGCCACCCGCACGACTGCCTGCACCCAGGTCACTGCCTGGGCTCAACCGGTCAAAACGGGCAGAGTCCTCTCCATTGATGAGGCTGATGAGGCGCTGTGGCGTTGGGGTTGAGCGGCCCGTCAGGGGCTCAGGTGACGTACTCATTGCGGACTCCAGGACGCAGCGCCAGTTAGTGATAGTTCTATTGGATCGCACGTCGAACCAGTAGTCAATAGAACTAGTTCTATCTATGGTCCGAGGTGGGCCGCTAGCGTTCTCGCAGTTAACCGAGGAGGCAGGAGTGGGTACCAGCTACCGCGAGCTGGCCGCCGTGCTGCGCGAGGCCATCCAACGCGGCCAGTACCAACCGGGTGACACCCTTCCCAAGCAGCAGGACCTTGCCAACGAACACGGAGTCAACGTCAACACCGTTCGTATGGCTGTGAGCGTGCTCGAAGCCGAAGGGCTCGTGACCCCGATCAGACGTCGCGGCACAGTCGTGCGCCGCCGACCGCCGATGCGTCGGCTGGGTCCCGAGCGCTACGCCAAGAGTAAGTGGAAGTACGGCCTCGTGGCCTTTGCTGCCGACCGGGAGGCGTCCGGCCGCGATTGGTCTCCCGGCGACCAGACCAACACCGTCGAGCAGGTGCCTGCCGACCCCGAGGTGGCCGCCGCCCTCGACGTCGAGCCCGGCTCACTGGTCTACGCTCGCGCGCGGCTCGTCAGAGACCAAGACGAACTGACGCATGCCCTGACGAGCTACTACCGGCCCACAGACGTGCAAGACACACCACTGACCGACCCCAAGCCGGGCCCTGCTGGTCGTGGTGGGGGTTTCGCTGTCCTCACTATGCGAGGTCTCGAACCCGACCACATCACCGAAACCATCCATGCCAGGATGCCGACACCGGAGGAGATCCAGACCCTCGCGCTCCCGGCTGGCGAACCCGTCATGGTTTTGCACCGCCGCACCTTCACCAGCGACGGCCGACCCATCGAGTTTGCGCGCGGAGTGCACGCGGCATCCCGGTTCAGCTGGTCCTACACCTTCGCCATACCCGACTGATGATCGAGGTTCGGAGTGCCTCACTATGAACGTCACACTGACCGAGGGTCTTCGGGCGGATGCCGAGACGCTATGGGACTACAACCACATGGGCCACGAGCTGCGACCGTGCGATATCGGGATTGGGCTTGGCAGCCACGACATCGGCGTCGCCACCTGGACCGCACAGCTCTACCACCGGGGCCTGGTCCCCCGAATCGTGTTCACCGGGGCGAACGCGCCGACCACCCTCGGCCGATTCCCCCGCGGCGAGGCGGTCCACTACCGCGAGCACGCGGTCAAGCTGGGTGTCCCGGCCGAGGCGATCCTCATTGAGACGCGCGCCCGCAACACCGGGCAGAATATCGACTACACCCGCGGCCTGCTCGCCGACGCCTGCATCGAGGTCCGCTCAGCGATCCTGGTGTCCCGTCCCTACCAGCAGCGCCGCGTGTTCGCCACCTGCACCAAGCTCTGGCCCGAGCTGGAGGCGGTCTGCACGTCCCTGCCGCTGCCGCTTGAGGAGTACCTGGACACCATCGGGGACGCGAAACTGGCGATCGACACCATGGTCGGCGACACCCAGCGCCACGAGCTATTCGCCCAGCACGGCTACGCCATCCCCCAGGAGATCCCCCACCCCGTGCGCGCCGCCTACCACCGTCTCATCGACGCCGGATTCACCAGCCGCCTGCTCCCCGACCCCTAACTAGCCGTCAAATGATGCCAGGGCGCAGACTCCTGGGCGCCGACGCCCGCCGTCCCGGCTACCTTGCCCCATGCTGGACGAAGTCCAGGCCGATACTCGGCAAGCCGAAAGCGACCTCAAGGGCAAAGAATGAGAACGCCGGGGTTGATCCGACTCATCGCCGTCGACTGGGCACCCAATGACCGTGATGGGGACAAGCTTCTGTTCCTTTTCGATTGTGGCGACCTGGCTGACGACGAACATCACATCCACCTCGCTGCCAACGAGCTGGATCGTTGGGAGTGGGTCCGCCTCGATCGACTCGACGACTACCTCATCCCCCGACTCGCCCGCCGCATCCTCACCGCCGCCACACTCAATGGCACCAGCGACCCCTATCTCGAATACGGCCAGCACATCACAACCACCGCAACCCCACGGCAGTAGCACCCTACCGCCACCAAACACACAAGCAAGTACGTGACAGCGAGGGTTCTGCCCGCGCCAA
>JBOHHD010000471.1:0-2252 GCA_050700515.1 Pseudonocardiaceae bacterium | reverse complement strand
ACGGTGGATCTCGCGGGCGTAGTCCTCGGTCTGTAGCAGGCCCGGGATCAGCTCCAGTGCGACCGCCCGCAGTGACGATGCGTCGTCCTCCAGTCCGACGTAGGCGGCGAGCCCCTCGGGCAGTTTGGCAGTGAACCACCAGCCGCGCTCGCTGGCTTCCAGCCGCATCACCTCCAGCGCGTCATGTTCGTCCGCGCTGGCCCCGTAGAACTGCAGGAGCACGCGCAGCTCGGCCTTGCGCGGCGAGTTGCGTCCGGACTCCAGGTGCGTGATCTTCGTCGGGGAGCAGGCGATCTCGTCGGCGGCGACCTCGCGGGTCAGGCCCGCGGCGTCGCGCAGCCGGCGCAGCTCCATGCCGAGCTGGCGTTTGCGGAGGGTGGGACCGGCCATGGTCACGGCAGCATACCCCTTCGTTCGGTTGATACTTGCTAGACGGAACGTTACAGGGATAAAGTTCGCCACGCGGTGGCACTGAATGGCCAGTGCCGCAGAAGCCGCCGGGGGTTGAGGTCATCCCGCTCCGCGGAACGGCGACGTAGCCGCTCGGCCCGTGCACACTCCAACCGGGCCGGGCGGCGCCTCCACCGACCCGACAAGGACCGTGATGAACACCCCCATCGCGCTACAGCGCGCGAACGAATACAGCCGACTGGCCGTGGACGGCCGCCTCGTCGAGGGTGGCGGCCAGTGCACCTTCCTGGTGATCCACGAGCGCGGCGGGAACTGGGCCTTCTACCCCCAAGGCGCCCCCAAACTCGGCCTGTGGCTACCGGAAGCGAACGCGGTCGCGGTGGCCCGGGCCATCCTGGTAGGCGTCGATTCGATCGCCAAGAAGTGCCCTAGCTGCGGCGATACTCAGATAGAGGCCTATCGCCGAGTCTTCGGCTGGCGCTAGAAAGCCGAATACCGAACTACGGAACTCGGACCCGCCTGAGCCCGCTACTCGGTGGCGCACGCGCAGGCTCAGGCCGGGGTCAGAAGGGAGGTTCGTCGTCCTCGGGTGGGTCATGTCCGGCCGTGGCTGTGCTGCCGGCCGTGGCTGTGCTGCCGGGAGTGCTGGGGGGAGGGTGTGGATCGGGACGGTAATCGTGCGGCTGGCTGGTGTAGGTGTGGCCGGTGGGAGTGGTCCAGGTGACGGTGCCGTCGGGATGCTGATCGACGTGCCAGCCGGGAGCGAAGGTCTTGGTCAGGTGATCATGGCGGCAAGCCGCGTAGAGGTTGTGCTCACTGGTGGTGCCCCCGTCCTCCCAGGCGAGGGTGTGATCCAGATCCGCAGTGGCGGCACGCTGGCCACAGATGGGATTACGGCAGTACACATCCCGGGCGCGGACGAAGTCGGCGAGCCCCGCGGGTGGGGTGTAGGTGGCGCGGCCGTAGTCGAGCAGGGTGCCCGAGACCGGATCGGTCAACAGCCGCCGCCAGGTCCCCTCGGCGGCGATCTCGCGGGCCAAGGGGGCGGGGATGGGTCCGTAACCGATCAGTTCGCCGGGCTGCTCGTCCAGGCCCATGAGCGTGGTGATGGGTACGATCACCGAGATCAGGGGCTTGCTCGGTCGAGCGCTGGCGCCACCGGACGCGGCGCAGTCATGCCCACGCTGGGCCCCGGTATCCCGAGTCGTCTCCTGGGTCGTTGTCTCCTGGGCCGTGGCGTGGTGGTTTGCCGGGTCGGGGGGCGTGGGAGTGTGTTCATCAGGGGCGCGGTCGTTGTCGTGCAGGGGGGCGGCGGCGCAGCGTCGTCCGGTGAGGAGTTCGACGAGCAGGTCGGCGCGGCGGGCGTCCATCCCGCGGGGGTCCTCCGCGCCCAGGTCCCTGGCCAGCTGGCACAGCCGCTGGTAGGCGGCGGTGGCTTCGGGCGCCGACAGCAACGCCCAGAAGTTGGCCATGCCGTCCTCATCGGGAGAGACCACCACTCGCCGATCCCCACGCCGCTGCTCGTGACGTTCGGCCGCGCCCTGCGGGTCGATGGCCAGTACCACCCTGGCCAGCGCCGCCCGGAGCCGCGAGACGGTCTGCTCCCCAGCGCGGGGCAGCACCCGGGCTTCCAGCTCGCCACGTCGCTCAGGGGGGAGCAGGTAGCTGGTCTCGGTGATCGCCCGTGCTTTGCGCCCGTCGATCGTCCCGGTCGCCCAGGCGGCCAGCGTCCCCGGCAGATCGGCCACCAGCACAGTGGCCATGGCCAGCCGGCCGGCCGCGCTGGTCCGGGACAACCGCAGCGCCAGGCCGATCTCATCGCGCGCCAGCCCACTGCACCC
>JBOHHD010000470.1:0-11251 GCA_050700515.1 Pseudonocardiaceae bacterium | reverse complement strand
GTTCAGCCCCCAACAGCGCTGTGGTCGAACTCGACGACACCAGAGCCATCACCCGCCAACACAACTGAAGACCAAGGACACCGAACGTCAGCGGGGCGGTCGATGGGCGCGGAGTTGCACGGCGGTGGTGGCGCCGCGGCCCGGGGGTTCCCAGGTCCAGGTCTGGACCTCGCTGAAACCGGCTTCGTCGACGGCGGCGGTCAGCGCCGCCTGCCCACCCGGCAGCCACTTCTCGTGCGCGGAGAGCAGCATGCGCCCACCCGGGCGCAACACCCGGTGCAGCTCGGCAAAGCCCGCCGGCCAGTCCGGCCAGAGCGCGACGTTGTTCACCGTGAGCACGACGTCCACCGTGGCGTCGGGCAGGCCGGTGTCCTGGGCGACCCCGGACGCGAGGCGCACCCGGCCCTGCCTGATCAACTCCCCGCACCGCCGACCGGCGGCCTCCCGCATCAGCGCCGACGGGTCGATACCGATCACCTGTCCGGAGCGCTTGCCCGCCGCCCGCAGCCCGATCCCCGGACCATGACCGAGGACCAGCACCACCTCGTCCTGCTCCAGACCCGCGAGCTGCACCAGCTGCCGTTCGGTCTCGGCGTTGCCCCGGGCCATCAGCCACCCACCGACCCGGCCCAGCAGGCCACGCGGCCGGCCGAACCCCGCCTCCAGCAGCCGCGCCCCGATACCGCTCACCGGCCCAGCGTATGGCGCGCCCCCGGTGACCGGCTGTGCCGGCTCGGGTGAATCCCGACCACAGCTGTGCCACTCTCGACAGGGTGACCGAGACTGCGGCCCGTTCCCGGGTGAGCGCCTGGTATTACGCCCTGCGCACCACCAATCCGCCCGACGGCCCGATCGACGCGGTGACCCGCTGGATCGTCGTCTCCCGCGCCGCGGTGTTGCCGATGACGCTGGTCGCCGGGTTGGTGGCCGGGCTGCTCGCCGCCCGCGCGCCCGGGGTCGACTGGCGCTGGCTCAGCCTGGCCGTCGTCGGGATCGTGCTGGCGCACCTGGCCAACAACCTGATGAACGACCTCTACGACACCCGCACCGGTTCGGACACCGCGAGCTACCCCCGGGCGCTCTACGCCCCGCATCCCATCCTGTCCGGACTGGTCACCCGCCGGGCGCTGGTCAGCTCGGTGCTGGTGATCAACGCCGCGGACCTGGCGATCCTCGTGGTGCTCGCGCTGGTCCGGGGCTGGCCCGTCGTGGCGTTCGCGCTGGCCGGTTTCGTGCTGTCGGTGGCCTACACCGCACCGCCGCTGCGGCTGAAGAAACACGGCCTGGGCGAGCCGGATGTGCTCGTCGTGTGGGGACCGCTGATGGTCGGTGGTACCTACTACGCGGCCGTGGGATCGCTGCCCTGGCAGGTACTGCTCGCCTCGCTGCCCTACGCTCTGCTGTGCACGTCGGTGCTGATGGGCAAGCACATCGACAAGATTCCCTACGATGCGCCGCTGGGCATCCGCACCCTGCCGGTGCTGCTGGGTGAGCGGCGGGCCCGGGCCGCGACGCTGGCCATGATGGCCGGTTTCTACCTGCTCGTGGTGGTCTGCGTGCTGGTCGGCGCGCTGCCGTGGCCGGTGCTGCTCGCGCTCGGCGGGCTGTACCGGCTGGGCACGGTGTGGCAGTGGTTCCGCCGGCCCCGCCCGGAGCAGCCACCACGCCCGGTGCCGGTGTGGCCGCTGTGGTTCGCCGCGCTGGCTTTTGTGCATTTACGGATCGCCGGTCTGCTCCTGGTCCTGGGGCTGGCCGCGGCCACCGTCGTGGGGATCTGAGACCGTGCCGGGATCAGGCGAAAAGTGACGATGCCCCGTTTGACATTCTTGGATCGCCCGCTGAGGTGGGTGGCCATGGCGGCCTGATTATTTCTCTAGACAAGAGGAGGATGGGTGGGTGCTCTGCAGACGGGTGGCGCTCGGCCCGTTCATGCTCAGATCTCTGCCGACCTGCGCTCGGCGATCAGGTCGGGGCAGTTCAAGGAGGGTGATCGCCTCCCTGGAGAGAACCTTCTCATGGAGCGCTATGGCGTCGCCCGGATGACGGCGCGTCAGGCATTGGCGACCCTGCGTCATGAGGGTCTGGCGATCTCCCGGAAGGGTAGCGGCGTCTTTGTCCGGCTCTTCAAGCCGATTCGCCGTCGGAATGGGTCGAAGCGGCTGGCCCGGTCGGTATGGGGTGAAGGCGACAATATCTGGGGAGCGGGATTCGAGAACCGCGCCGTGACGGTGGATCATATTGCGATAGATCGCGTCGCTGCCGATAAAGAGGTCGCCGGCGAGCTTGGTATCGCGGAAGGAGCGGCAGTCCTTTGCCGGTCCCGCCGTTACGTGGTTGATGATCGGCCGGTACAGCAGGCGGTATCGTTTTTACCGCTGAATCTGGTGGAAGGTACGCGAATCGCCGAGCCGGACACGGGGCCGGGCGGCGTTTTTGGTCGGCTCGCTGAGCTGGGGCATGCGCCGGTGGACTTCTCCGAAATCCTGACCGCGCGGATGCCGACCCCGGAGGAAGTCGCCGAGCTGGAGCTTCCGCCGGGCACGCCGGTCATGGCCATCACTCGGTTGGCGGTGAGCGCGGAGAGACGAGTCGTCGAGGTGGCCCGCATGATCCTCGATGCGTCCTGCCACGTGTTGCGTTACGACTTCAAGGCGGAGCAGGGCAGCACCTCGCCCACCAACACGCACTCACCGAGCTGACCCAGCGGCAATTCACTGGGCCGGTGCGATGGGTTACGGTTCCAGCACCTCGAGCTGGGAGAGTGCGACGTGACGGTGGGACGCAAGCCGGCGGAACTCACCGCCGAGCAACGCCAACGGCTGCATCAAGTGCATCAACGGGTACGCAATACCTCGCACGCGCTGGAAGCGTTGACGGTGGTCGAGCCGGTCCGCGGCCGCTGGGTGGCCACACCGGCACCGGACGACGCCCTCGAAGCGGCGCAGCATGATTTTCATGCGGCCTGCCAGGAGTTCTGGCGGGCTCAGCAGGAGCTGCTGTGCTGGGAACCTCCCGCCGGTGCCCTCGCCGCGACCCCCCATCAACCCGGCGGGTAGGCGAACCCGTCGACGTGCGGACGGCCCGGTCCGGTGCGAAAATTGACCGGCTGATACCTCGGCGAGAAGAATTCCGGCGCCGATGCCGGCGGATCAGGGCCGGTGATCCCGGTGGCCGCGGTCAGGACTGCTGGTAGACGGCTTCGAGGTCGATGGTGATGCGCAGCGTGCGGCCGACCGCGAAGACACCGGCCAGCAGGGACAGGTTCCAGATCATGCCGAACTGGTCCCGGTCGAGCTGGGCGGTGACGTGGAAGCCGGTCCGGACGTCGCCCATCGGGCCGTCACCTGTGCCCAGATAGTTGACGTGCAGGGGCACCGGCCGGGTGACGGACTTCATCGTGAGTTCGCCGTCGAGAACCCAGGTCTGCGGGTTCAGCACGGTCACCCCGCTGCCGGCGTAGCGGATCTGCGGAAAGGTCGCCACGTCGAGGAAGTCCGGCGAGCACAGATGGGTGTCGCGATCGAGATTGTCGGTGTCGATGCTGGCCGCGTCGATGATCACCTCGACTGAACTGTCCTCCAGGGGGTCGGCCACGGTGAGGGTGCCGCTGAAATCCTGGAACCGGCCGTGGATCTTGGCGAAACCGAGGTGCACGGCGGTGGCCGACACCGTGGAGTGGGTCGGATCGATGTTCCAGATGCCGGGAGTGGGCGCCACGATGCCCCCGGCCTGGCCGAGCACCAGCCGACCCAGGTCGACCTGTCCCGCGGCGTTGACCTGCCGGGTCCGGGCGTACGGGGCGTGCCCGGCGGCGGCGGTGATCACGGTGTAGGTACCGGGCGCGAGCCCGGTCACCGCGAAGTGGCCGTCCTGGCTGACGGTGCTGCGGCCGGATTGCAGACCCTTGCCATCAATGATCGTGACCACGGCGTGCGGCACCGGCCAGCCGTCCTGCGTGACCACCATGCCGGTGAGCACGGCATACCCGACCTCAGCCGATGCCATGGTCCTCGCCGTCTCCTCTGCTCATGACGGTGCCGTAACCAGACGTGGCGGCTCCGGCCACCGTGGGAGGTCGCAGGGTGATCACCGTCTGGTTGGGTAGGAGGGGATCCAGGTGTACCTCGGAAGCCACCGGAGGATAGCCAGTGGCGATGATCGTGTACACCCCGGCGTTCAGGTCGTCGAAGACGAACTCCCCTTCGGTGTCGGTGATGGTCGAACCCACGACCCGGCCGTCGGAGGTGACCAGGGTCGTCATCGCCTCGGGGACGGGCGCTCCGGCAGTGGCGGTGCGCACCATGCCGACCAGCTGCACCCGGGCCGCCACCTGCATGTCGTGCTGGACGAGCCCCTGGCTCGGTACCTCGACGGCGTGGGCCACCGGTTGCAGGGTGGGGACCGCGACGGTGAGCGTGTACTGACCCTGGGCGAGCTCGAAGAAGATGAACCGACCGTCGGCCTCAGTGGTGGCGGCGGCCACGACGTCACCGTGGATGTCCACGAGGGCGACCACCGCGCCGGCGACCGGTTGGTCGGTCCCGGCCGTGTAGACGGTGCCGGACAGGCTCGCGCCGCCGACCGAGAGCACGACGTCATGACGCACCGGCACGTCTGCCACGGCCACCAGCGCGGCGGTCGGCTGGTGCGCCGTCGAGGCGACGATGACCAGGTAGCTGCCACCGGTGGGCGGGATGAGCCGGTAATGGCCCCCCGAGTCGGAGGCGTCGCGGTCCAGCTGCCTGCCGGACAGATCGGTCAGGGTCAGGGTGGCCCCGGACAGCGGGGTGTTCCTGGTCTCCTTGACCTGTCCGAAGATCAACGGTCGGGACTGGTGATCCGTCGCGGCCGGGTGAGTCGCCGTGGATTCGGCCAGGACAGGGGTGGACTCAGCGAGGGGCTCCGGGGTGTGCCCGGAGAGGGGCGCGGCGCTGGCTTCGATGGCGAGTTCGGCGGCGCGGGCTTCTATGCCGGACTGGGTGCGCAAGGGGACCTCCTTCAGGAAAAGCATAAGCACAAAGCCGGCGAACATGACCACCGCGGCAATCAGGAAAACCAGATCCATCGCGTCGGAGAAGCCGACGAGGAACGGACGGGCCAGGCGGGGGTCGATGTGCAGCAGGAACGAGGAGTCTTGCAGGACCCCGCCCGCGTTGCCACTGATACCCCCGTTGTCGATGGCATCGAGCACGACCCGGTTGGCGGGATCGGCGCGCACCGCCGGATCGGCGAGTGCGGCCTGGAACTGCGGGGTGGGCGCGACGGCACGAAACGATTCGGCGATCCGGTCCCCGGCAGTGCCGAACATGACCGCCAGGAAGGCCGCGACCCCCAGCGTGCCGCCCATCTGCCGGAAGAACGTGGCCGAGGCGGTCGCCACCCCCATGTCCCGCGCCGGTACCGCGTTCTGCACCGCCAGGATCAGCGTCTGGAGGCAGTTGCCCAGCCCCAGGCCGAACATCACCAGATAGATGTCGATCTCCCAGAGCGGAATGTCGACGTCCAGCCGAAGGGACAGCAGCAGCAGTGCGGTGGTGATCAACGCCGTCCCGATCACCGGGAAGATCTTGTACCGGCCGGTGCGGGAGATCAGCCGGCCGGAGACGACCGAGCCGACCATGATGCCGGCGATCAGCGGCAACAGCAGCAGACCGGCCTTGGTGGGCGAGGCACCCTTGACGATCTGCAGGTACTGCGGGATGAGCATGATGCCCCCGAACATGCCCACGCCGATGACGACGCCCGCCGCCGACGTCACGCTGAACACGCTGCCCCGGAACAGCCGCAGCGGCAGCAGCGCGTCGTCCCCGGCCGCCCGCTCGGCCAGGATGTACCCGGCGAGCCCGACTACCGCGATCGCGTAGCAGAGGATCGCCCGGTTCGAGCCCCAGCCCCAGCTCTGCCCCTGCTCGGCCACGATGAGGATGGGCACCACCCCGACGATCAGCGCGAGCGCGCCCGGATAGTCGATGCGGTGTTCCCGGCGGGTGTGCGGGATGTTGAGGACCTTGGCCACCACGATCAGGGCGGCCGCCGCCACGGGAACGTTGACCAGGAAGACCCAGCGCCACCCGGTGAGACCGAGCAGGGAATCGACTCCGGCGAACGCCCCGCCCAGCAACGGGCCGACCACACTGGCGGTACCGAACACCGCCAGGAAATATCCCTGGTAGCGGGCGCGCTCCCGGGGCGCCACGATATCTCCGATGATCGCGAACGCCATCGACATCAATCCGCCCGCGCCCAGCCCCTGCACGGCCCGGAAGGCCGCCAGCTGGTACATCGAGGTGGCGACCGTGCACAGCACGGAGCCGACGATGAAGATCGAGATAGCGGTGAGGAAGAACGGCTTGCGTCCGTAGAGGTCCGACAGCTTGCCGTACAACGGGGTGGAGATCGTCGCGGTCATCAGGTACGCGGTGGTCACCCAGGCCTGCAGGTTCAGCCCGTTGAGATCATCGGCGATCGTGCGGATCGCCGTGGACACGATCGTCTGGTCCAGTGCCGCCAGTAGCATCCCCAGCATGAGCCCGGCAAGAATCGTCACGATCTGTCGGTGCGTGAATGCCACCGGTACTCCTCGAAATCGGTGTTCAGCCGGTCGAGCAGTTCGACCAGCCGCCGCACGTCCTCGGGGGGCCAGGCGGCCAGCATCGCCGCGGTGCGCTCGTTGCGCATGCGGCGCTGCTCCGCGCAGGTCCGCTGCCCGGCCTCGGTGGCGCTCAACCGGGCCGCCCGGCCGTCCCGCGGATCCGGGCGCCGCTCCACCAATCCCATGCTGACCAGCTGAGCCACCTGGCGGCTCACCGTCGAGGGATCGGAGTACACCGCTTCGGCAAGCGCGCACAACCGCTGCGGCCCCTCGGCCACCAGGCGGGCCAGCAGCAGGTGGGCGGCGCGTTCCACCCCGTCCCCGCCCCGCGCCGCGTAGTCCGCCCGGGCGCGCTCGACCAACCGCACCAACCGCACCAACTCCTGGCCCAACGCGTCAGCGTCAGCCAGTTGAGCATCGGAAGCCGACACCCCCACCCCCCTTATGTTGCTCGATACACGTTTTTGTAGACACCAAGCATGAACCTGCTGATCCGGACGGTGCAACTCCCCTCTCCCGTTCCCTCTCAAGGGTTTCTCAGAAGCGGCCGGTTACCCTTCGCCACATTCCTGCCCTTGTCGACACACCGGAGATGCGGATGACCTGGCTCACCCGACTCAGCCTGCGCAACCGCACCCTCGTGGGTCTCGCCGCAGTGCTCGTCGGGATCTTCGGGGTCATCTCCATGACCTCGCTGAAGCAGGAGTTGATCCCGTCCCTGGAGATTCCGTTCGCCACCGTGATCACGCCGCTGCCCGGTGCGTCGCCCACCGTCGTCGAGCAGCAGGTCACCGCCCCGGTGGAGGCCGCGATCGCCGGGGTATCAGGGGTCCTCAGCACCACGTCCACCAGCAGCGGGGGCGTCTCGGCGGTCAACGTCGAGATGGACTACGGCACCGATCCGGCCACTGTGCAGCGGGATCTGCAGCAGGCGGTGGCCGAGGTGCGCGGGTTGCCCCAGGACGTGACGCCGACGGTGGTGACCGGCAGCACCGACAACATCCCCGTCGTTCAGCTCGCCGTCTCCTCCTCGATTCCCGCCGCGGAGCTGGCCCGCACCCTCCAGGAGCGGGTGGTCCCCCAGCTGGAGGAGATACCCGACGTCAGCCGGGTCACGCTGTCCGGCGTCGAGGAGCGCATGGTCAGCATCGACCTCGACCCGGCGGAGCTGGCCGAACGCGGTATCTCGCCCGTTGCGGTGTCCGAGGCACTGCGCAGTGAGGGCGTGCGGGTACCGGCCGGAACGGTGGACTCGGGCCAGCGCGAGCTCTCCGTCGAGGTCGGTGCTCCGATCACGTCCGTGGACGGACTGCGAGAGCTCTACCTGCCCGCCGCGCAGGGCGGTCCGGTCCGGCTCGCCGACGTCGCGCGGATCAGCAGCGAGATCGAGCCCGCGACCGGCTATTCCCGCTCCGACGGCAGGCCCAGCATCGGGATCGGCATCACCAAGACCGCGGCGGGCAACACCGTCGCGGTGTCCCATGCGATCCAGGATCTGGTGCCCGAGATCGAGAACCTGGTGAATCCGGACGGCGTGGTCACCGTCGTGTTCGACCAGGCGCCCTTCATCGAGCAGTCCATCCAGGACCTCACCACGGAGGGCCTGCTGGGTCTGGCGTTCGCCGTGGTGGTGATCCTGCTGTTCCTGCTCTCGCTGCGGGCCACCCTGGTCACCGCGGTCTCCATCCCGCTGTCCCTGCTCGTCGCGCTGATCAGCCTCTACGTCAGCGGGTACTCGCTCAACATCCTCACCCTGGGCGCCTTGACCATCGCGGTGGGCCGGGTGGTGGACGACTCCATCGTGGTCATCGAGAACATCAAGCGGCACCTGGGCGCGGGCGAACCGATGCGCGAGGCCATCCCCGGCGCGGTGCGTGAGGTGGCGGGCGCGATCACCGCTTCGACGATCACCACGGTCGCGGTGTTCCTGCCCGTCGCCCTGGTGGGGGGCCAGGTCGGGGAGCTGTTCCGGCCCTTCGCGGTCACCGTCGCCGCCGCGCTGCTGGCCTCGCTGGTCGTGTCGTTGACGATCGTCCCGGTGCTCGCCTCGTGGTTCCTGCGCAGTCCCCGCCAGGTCACCGAGCGCGATGAGAACAGCGTGCTGCAGCGCGGCTACCTGCCGGTGCTGCGCACCGCCCTGGCCCGACCGCTGATCACCTGCCTGGTCGCGGCGCTCGTGCTGGTCGGGACCTTCGCGCTGGTGCCCCTGATGCAGACCAACTTCCTGTCCGACAGTGGCCAGCCCAGCTTCCGCATCACCCAGGAGCTGCCCGCCGGCGCCGGCCTGGCGGCCACCGATGCCGCCGCTCGCCGGGTGGAGCAGGTGCTCGCCGACACCGACGGAGTGCAGAGCTACCAGTCCATCGTCGGGTCACAGGGCGGGTCCTCACCGGCGGCGCTGGGCGGCGAGGGCATCACCAGCAACACCGCCTCGTTCTTCGTCACCACCGATCTCGACATCGATCAGACGGCGCTGCAGGACGGGATACGGGATCAGCTCAACGCGTTGCCCGACATGGGCACCGTCACCGTCCAGTCCGGCGGCGGACCTCCCGGCGGTGAGCTGGAGGTGATCGTCCGGGCCGAGAACGAGCTGGTCCTCACCCGGGCCGCGGGCGAGGTCGAGGATGCGGTCCGGGACGTGCCCGGCGCCGTGGACGTGACCAACAACCTGGCCGCCCAGCAACCTACCGTCGACGTGGCGGTGGACCGGTTGGCCGCGGTGGTGGTCGGCCTGTCCGAGCAGCAGATCGGCCAGACCGTGGCCACCGCGCTGCGCGGCATCCCGGTCGGGCGCATCACGCTCGACGGCGTCGAGCAGGACGTGGTGCTGCGCACCGGCAGCGGCCCTGGCGATCTGGACGCGCTGCGCGCGCTGCCGCTGCGGACCGGGCCCATGGGCACGATCGTGCTCGAGGACGTGGCCGAGGTCCGCGAGGTGCCGCAGGCGGCGAGCATCACCCGCATCGACGGCACCCGCAGTGCCTCGATCACCGCGACCCCCAGCGCCGACGACCTGGGCAGCGTGACCGCCGACCTGCAGCAGCGCCTGGATGCACTGGTGCTGCCACCGGGCGCCACCGCGGAGATCGGCGGGGTCAGCGCTGAGCAGGACGAGGCGTTCGGGCAGCTCGGCCTGGCGCTGGCACTGGCCGTCGCGATCGTCTATCTCGTCATGGTCGCCACCTTCCGCAGCCTGGTACAGCCGTTGCTGCTCCTGGTGTCGATCCCGTTCGCGGCGACCGGGGCACTGGGCCTGCTGCTGATCACCGGAACGCCGCTCGGGGTGCCCGCGCTGATCGGCATGCTGATGCTCATCGGCATCGTGGTCACCAACGCGATCGTGCTGATCGACCTGGTCAACCAGTACCGCGCGCGGGGTGCCAGCGGATACGACGCGGTGGTGGACGGTGCCCGCCGCCGGCTGCGCCCGATCCTGATGACCGCGGTCGCGACGATCTGCGCGCTGTTCCCGCTGTCACTGGGCCTGTCCGGTGGGGGGTTGTTCATCTCCCAGCCACTGGCCGTGGTGGTGATCGGTGGGCTGATCAGCTCCACCCTGCTGACCCTGGTGCTGGTGCCGGTGCTGTACTCGCTGGTGGATCGCGCCCGCGCCCGGCTCACCCGCCGCCGTACCGGCGGCCCCGAGCTGGGCGGCCCCGAACGGAGCGGCCCCGAACCGAGCGACCACGCAGCCGTCCGACCTCAACCGGAACCCCAGCTGGTCGGCGCATCCGCAGTCGCGCGCCAGTCCACCGGTGTCGCCCCCGCTTTCGACGCCCCCGTTTCCGAACCGCCGTCCGCAGGATGGGCAAGCACCCCGCCGGCTCCCACCCCCGCGCAGCCCGCCTCCTTCGAGCCCGCCTCCTTCGAGCCCGCGTCCTTCGAGCCCGGCCCTGGAGAACCCGTCTCCGGGGCGCCCGCTCCGGTGCAGCCACTTCCCGTGGCCCCCGTGGCCGTGCAACCCGCGCCCGTCGAGCCCCCCCTTGTCGAGCCCGGCGGAGCCCAGATATCCGGCGGACCGAGCGTGGCAGGTCTGGTCGTCACGCAGGAGGGCGTACCCAGGGCAGACGCGATCCTCACCCTGGTGGACGCCGAGGGCCAGCAGGTCAGCCAGAGCACCTCGGCCGGTGACGGCCGCTACCAGCTGCTGGCCCCCGCGCGCGGCAACTACCTGGTCATCTGCCGAGCTCCCCTCGGTGACCCGCAAGCAGCCTGGATCTCGATCGGCGACGAGCCCACGCAGCACCACATCACCCTGACCACCACGACCGAGGATTCACGCGGTTAGCCCGGCAGCGCTACCCACGTCCGGACGCCTCTGCAAAGAAGATCAGTACAGATTATTGTGGAGACGGCCTGGGATTCCAGTCGTCGCCGACGAGGTGTATGCGGGGTCGGTCTGGCGGTGGTTCCCCGTCACCGCACGTGATCTTTGCGTCGGGAGTGATCGACACGTCGGCCGGGCCGCTGCGAAAGTTGCGTTTGTCAAAGGTGAAGTACGTTGTCTCCGTCAATTCCACTGGGTCAGGTTGACCAATCCAGCGACCCCACTTGACAAGCACGATATGTGGTTCAGCCTTGTTCTGCTGTTCTGGTTCGATCTTAACCCAGACCAGACCGGTGCCAAAACCGTAGACACCGAACTCGCAATGCGCG
>JBOHHD010000469.1:0-1839 GCA_050700515.1 Pseudonocardiaceae bacterium | reverse complement strand
CATCGACAAACCCGACGTGCGCTTCGTCGCCCACCTCGACCTGCCCAAGTCCGTCGAGGGCTATTACCAGGAGACCGGCCGGGCCGGGCGTGACGGTCTGCCGTCGACCGCCTGGCTGGCCTACGGTCTCCAGGACGTCGTGCAGCAGCGCAAGCTGATCGACACCTCGGAGGGCGACCTCGCCCACCGGCGCCGCTTGTCGGCCCACCTCGATGCCATGCTGGCGTTGTGCGAGACGGTCGAGTGCCGCCGCGGGCAACTGCTGGCCTACTTCGGCCAGCCTGCGGTCGCGTGCGGCAATTGCGACACCTGCCTCGTGCCGCCGGAGTCGTGGGACGGCACGATCCCCGCGCAGAAACTGCTCTCGACCGTGTTGCGGCTCGACAGGGAACGCCGGCAGAAGTTCGGCGCGGGCCAGGTGATTGACATCCTGCTCGGGAAGACGACGCCCAAGGTGGCCCAGTTCGGCCACGAATCCCTCAAGGTGTTCGGTATCGGCACGGAGCTCCGGGAAACCGAGTGGCGTGGTGTGGTGCGTCAGTTGCTGGCCCAGGGCCTGCTCTCCGTCGAGGGCGATTACGGCACTTTGGTGCTCACCGAGGCCAGCGCCGAGGTGCTGAGCAAACAACGCCAGGTCATGCTGCGCCGCGAACCCGAACGGGCCGCCCGGCCGACTAAAGCTGACGCCAAAGCCGCCAAACCGCGCCGTGCCGCGCCCGTCGACATGCCGGAGGCAGCCGCGCCAGTATTCGAGCGACTCCGCGCCTGGCGCGCCGCCACCGCGAAAGAACAGGGCGTGCCCGCCTACGTCGTCTTCCACGATGCGACCCTGCGCCAGATCGCCACCGAGTCCCCTTCGACCCTGGAAGAACTCGCCACGGTCAACGGTGTCGGCGAGGCCAAATTGGCCAGATACGGCCAGCAGATCCTGGACACCCTCGCGGCCTAGCGTTATGGCCAGCACTCTGGTACACGACCATCGACGTCTGAGGCATATGGCCCCCCAGGGGGATCGCCGTTGAGATAGGAGTTCGCCGGAGTGTAATATTGTCGGCTCCACGGTGGACTGTCGACCAAGTACCACCAGCCAGGTCTCACGCTGCTCGTCGCATTGGGGTCACGGAAGCGGCAGACCACCTCAATTTGCTGGCCAGGCACCACCCGAGGACCCGCTCCGCTGAGGGCATAAGGGTTTCGGAAGGTGGTCGTACCGGCTTGATTACTCGTGTACACCTGCTGCGTGAAGGTCGTACCTCCCGGGAAGCAGGTGGGACAGGAGGGCTCAGGAAGTGTCGCTGGCGCCGGCCCTTCCACGGGTGGCGGCCCATTGGGCGAAGTGGGGTCCGGTTCATTGTTGTTGATCACGGCGACCACCACGGCTGCTATTCCGGCGATCAGGGCAGCCACGAGGGTGGCTATCAAACCGATCTTCGCGGTCGAGATCGCACCGTCATCACTTCTCTTGTCCAGGTTGCCGTGACTCGGCCGAGGCACCGGCCTTGAACTGGACTTCCCAGCGCTCATGATCATCCTCTGCTTGCCGCTAGCACCCGTTGATCATCAAGGAGTTCATCGCCGAGCTGCACTCCTGGAGCGATACGCACAAAAGTAACCAACCTGATGCGCTGAGTAACAGGTTACTCAGCATCGTGCGTCGCTGAGCACAGTTTGACGAGATCGCTCGGCATTGTTGGACCGGGGAACGGGCAGCCGCGAAGCGCGGCAGAAGTAGCGGCATCGTGGACAGCAGACGACGAGTTTGAGGTGATTCGGCCGAGTGCAACGGTGATGGCGAGCACATCGGCGGAAGCCGTGCGACGATGCAGAGTAGCCATATGC
>JBOHHD010000468.1:0-4561 GCA_050700515.1 Pseudonocardiaceae bacterium | reverse complement strand
GAGCAGAGGCGACGGGATGGCACGCTGACCACCGCTAAAGAAGTTACGAGAGCCGGGCGGTCCGCGGAAAGCCAGTAACGTAGCTGGCTTGAGACACCGCCATAATTATTTCGGATGCGGACTACGTTAGGACTGCCTGTTTTGGTCCATCAGGTACCAAATCAGTGCGGTAAGCCCTCCGGTGGTTCCAAGCCACGCCCCAAATTTGGCAGATGCTTCCGGGGCGAGCTCCATAGCGAGGATAACCACGATTCCGACCACGATAAATACTGCGGCACGCTGCAGTGCACGTCGGTCGGCCTCCGTCAGATAGAGACGACGGGGGACTACCTCCGCGTGATTGGCCAAGCGAAGGGAAGGGTCCTGCCGCGTCGAGTCGACGATCTCGGCGAGTCTGATGGCCAACGGCGCCGTGAAGGCGGACACGTCGATGGCCGACCGCACCACATCCCTGAGGGCCGGCGCCGTGAAGGCGGACACGTCGATGGCCGACCGCACCACAGAAGCTTCGTGGTCCTGTTCGTCCGCGTTGGCCTCATCAGCCATTTTGCGCTCCTCCAGTCGCCCTCGATCTTGCTATCCACCTTACGTGTGATGACTGACATAGCTCAGCAAGGCTGCTCCAGGCGCGGCATGCCGGGCGCACGAGCACTCACCCAACCTGCTCGCCAGGGGTTAACATCGAGAAGATCACTTCCCATTTGGTGCGGGTCCCAGAAGCTGAGGGGACGATCTGGCCTAAAGC
Organism: Pseudonocardiaceae bacterium; assembly: GCA_050700515.1. Classification (GTDB taxonomy): domain Bacteria; phylum Actinomycetota; class Actinomycetes; order Mycobacteriales; family Pseudonocardiaceae. The sequence goes on along the minus strand of JBOHHD010000468.1, from coordinate 3,816 downwards.
GGATTCAGACGCCCCTCGGCCGGTAATCGTCCACGTCGTGACGTCGGCCGCAAGGGCACCTGCGGCGTCGCTAAAGCGATGGCTGCGCCACCCTTGCCCCCGCCATCACGACGAACAAGGCGGCCAGGACGAGGGGACGGGGAAGACCAGGACCTTCCTTGACCACCACCCGCCGCAGATCAGGGCTGTAGCAGGGCCACCGCGATAGGGTTCCCGAGCTCATGACGAACCGGTGCACAGCCTGTAGACCAGGCTGACACGGCGCAAAGGTGACGTGGACTTGCCTCCCAAGCTCTGGCCCATCCGTCTCAGTTTCCGTCTCAGTTCACCCCGGTACAGCCCTACCATTGATGTGTCAGCCGTCGCTCAACCTGCAGGCCAGTGAGAGTCTGGACGACCGCGAACGGGTAGGGACGGACCTCGAAAGCGCGTGAGGGTTCACGCCCTCCGTGGGTTCAAATCCCACCGCTACCGCCATTGAACAGCAAAAACGTCGGTCACCTTTGAATGTGGTGACCGGCGTTTTGACTGGTGGTTGCGTTTATGGTGGCATTTGCTCGCTATGCGGCGGGCACAGGGTTTTTCGCTGTACCGTCATCGCCGTCTGGCCTGGTTTGCTCGGCTGATTTCCAGAGCAAGCCGCCGACACTGGTAGCCACGTCTCGCCGAATGGCCGCGATGATGTGCTGGTACCGCGCGGCCATCGCGGTGTTGGACCATCCCATGATCGCCATCACCGTCCGGTCCGGGATCTGCAACAGCAGTAGCACCGTGGCGGCCGTGTGGCGGGCGTCGTGTAGTCGCCGCTCCGGTACCCCGGCCCGGTCAAGTAGCCGCTTCCACTCGGTGTAGTCAGTGCGCGGGTTGAGCGGTCCACCGGTCGGTGTGGTGAAGACGTAACCCGTGTCCTGCCAGAGTTCGGCAGCCGTCAGCCGTTCGTGCTCCTGCTCTTTCACATGCTGCCTAAGCAGCACCACCAGCTCGTCAGGCAGTCCGATGCCTCGTTTGCCCGCCCGGGATTTCGTCCCGGCTGTTTCCTGGCGCAACGGGAGCCGTTGAGGGCAGTGTCCGCCGAACTTGTGACCGCACGGTTCGGTGCACCCGTGCTTCCATTTCGGGCGCAGCCTGCTTCGCCGTACGAGCAAAGTTCCCTCGTCTAGGTCGATATCTGACCACTGCAATCCCAGTGCTTCGCCTTGGCGTAGACCGAGTGCCAGGGCGATTGCCCACCGTGCGCTGTTGCGTCGTTGCTGCGCCGTTTCGAGCAGGCTCTTGACTTGGGCGACTGTGTAGGGCTCTACCTCTTCCTCTTCGACCTTGGGTGCCCTGGCCAGTAGCACAGGGTTCTCGGTGATGTGCTTTCGTCGCATGGCTTCGTTGAGCGCGGCGCGGATGGTGCGGTGTACTTGGTGTACGCGCCCAGGTTTGGCTCCTGCTTTCGTCATCTTCCGGTATAGGCGCTCCAGGTGTTCGGGTTCCACCTTGTCGAGCTTGTGCGCGCCGATGCCCGGAATAAGATGGACCCGCGCAGCGACTTCGTACGCAATGTAGGCGTTCTCCGTGATGACCGGAGGTGCGATCATTTCTAGCCAATGAGTGAGCCACTGCTCGACAGTCCATGTCTGGCCCGGCTTGCGTACCTTCCCGTCATCCCGTTCGCGTTCCAGCCTGCGAACTTTCGTGGTCACCTCGTTTTGGTTCTTGCCACGCACGTGCCGCCGGTCTGGTTTCCCATTGTCTTTGACGCCTACGGTGACGTACCCGTGCCAGCACTTGTCCTTGTCACTGTGGTAGATACTGGACCGGCCGTTAGCGTTACGGGTGCCCTTCTTCCGCGCCATGCTGTTCTCCTACTCTGCGGGCCGGGTGGAGTTCTGCTGCTCGGTGACGAGTCGAGTGGCGTAGGCGTTGATAGCGTCGGTGTGGATTCGCCGTAAGCGTCCGATCAGTAGTGACTCGATTTCTCCGGCCTTGACCAGGGCGTAGGTCTTCGTTTTGCCGATGTTCAGCCGTTCGGCGGCTTCCTCGACGGTCAGTAGCACCCGTTCCGGTGTGGGTCGGGGTGCTGGTACGGGGGTGGTGGGTGGCTGGTGTGCCATGAGAACGGCGAGGCGGGCGAGGAGGTCGGCGATCTCGGTGGTCCGGGTATGGGTCGTCATCGCGTCTCCCTGGTTTCGTCCGCGACTGCCGCGACTGCCGCGACTTGGCTGGTCAGCAGGGTCGCGGTTGGTGCGGGGGTCGCGGTTGCATCCGCGACCGGATGGGGGGAGGTGCTGGGATGGGTCGCGGTGGTATCCGCGACCTGGTGGGTGTCCGCGACCGTGCTGAGCTGCTCGGTCGCGGTGGTCGCGGCAGTCGCGGCTGGTGGCAGGTATCGGCTCCAGGCGTCGGCGAGGCCGTCCTCACCGTCTGCGCGGTAGCCCTTGATGGCACGTCCGTCGATCTTGATGTCTTTGGACTTGACTCCGTATTTGCCTAGTTCGCGCCCTAGTCGGCGGGCGTCGAGGGGTTTGCCGTGCAGGTCGGCCCAGGGTGCTTCGTCGAGGTCGATGAGGGCGGTGAGGATCTCGGTGGTGGTCATCCGGTGCACGCTGTGGGTGGTGAACACCTGGCGTAGGTCGGCGAGGAGCCGGATGCCCGGTGAGGTGATGTGGATTCCGGTGTGCAGGACGAAGTGTCGGCAGGCGTCCCGGGCGGTCTCCGGCCAGTGGCCCCCCGCCGTATCAGCGATGGCCAGGAGTGGTTCCCAGATTTCGGCGGATCGATCGGTGACCCCGTCGGGCATGGGTGGCTGTGCGTCGCCAAGTCGGGTGGCGGTGGAGTCGATCCACGCGGCGAGTTCCTCGCGGAGAGGTTGAGCTTCTTGGGCTACTTGCCGTTCCCGGAATGGCTCAACGGGCTCGTCGGCGCGGCGGCGGCGCATGTGGATGGTGATGGCTCGGGTGGTAATCGTGGGGGGCATTCCTCCGGCGATCCCGACCAGGGCGGCGGGGGCGTAGACGGGGAAGCGTTGGACTTTCATGTTTTTGGCGTCACCGACGCAGCGGGCGATGGTGGCAGAGCGTTTATACCCCGCGTTGAGAAGTCCGCGTAGGTCTTCGCTGGTTCCCCCGTTCTTGGGGTTAAAGATGGCGTCTACTTCATCGAACAGGATGGTAATCGGTCCCATGGATACCAGCCGGAATAGTGCGGCTGTGGTCGCTGAGATCGTCATTTCCGGTGCCGCGACGAGGTGTTGGGCTACTTCCAGTACCCGTGTCTTGCCCGATGCTGGTTCAGCGGAATCGACCACGAGTCGGGGCGTGACATAGAAGTGGTTAATTGCGTGGGTGTGGGCGTACCACAGCGCTAGGGTTGGTGCGCAATGCTGGTCCGGGAACGCCGAGAACCGGGATACGAAGGCGGTCACGGCGTCGAGGACTTCATGCCCCGCCCGGATGACCGTCCCCGGTGGTGGTGTGCCCAGCCAGCTCAACGGCCTGGCGGGCGTGGTCTCGGGCAGGGAGTGATCGGGTGTGGTGCCGCTCCCGACCGGTACCGTCTCGGCGCGGTGTTCGTGCCAGGTCTGCTGGCAGTCCTCGGAGCAGAAGTCGGCCGAGGGTGAGCAATCCAGGGAGTGCCCACACTGCTGGCACTCCCCTATCACCTGCTCGATCGCGGCGAGGGTGGTGGCCACCGTGGTCCTCATGCGACGTCCCTTCCAGAAGCGGAGTGGCTGGTACGGACGGTGGTGCGGCGGGGATTGCGGGCCCCGGCCGTGAGTCCGGCGTCGATGACGCGGGCGACTTCGGTGTTGGTGCAGTCGCAGTCCGCGCC
>JBOHHD010000467.1:0-2505 GCA_050700515.1 Pseudonocardiaceae bacterium | reverse complement strand
CCACTGCGTCGTCCACGTCGTCGGCGAACAACAGCTCGAACAGACCCAGCCGGAGCACCGCACGATCTACCGTGGGCATCCGCTCCAGGGTCCAACCACGGGCCTGCTCGGTGAGCAGGCGGTCGATCTCCTCCTGATGAGCGGCCACCCCCTGCACCAGGGCGATCGTGTAGTCGTTGACCGGCGGCACCTCGGGAGCCCCGACCCGCTCGGCCAGCAGCGCAAGGGGGTCCATCCCCCGTAAGTCGGCTTCGAACAGCAGGTCGACGGCACGCTTACGGGCCTTACTACGGGCGCCCACCTCAGGAACTGACGCGGCCGAGGTAGCGCCCGTCCCGGGTGTCGACCTTCACCTTTTCGCCGGTGCCCAGGAACAGCGGTACCTGGATCTCGGCGCCCGTCTCCAGCGTGGCGGGCTTGGTTCCGCCGGTCGACCGATCGCCCTGCAATCCGGGATCAGTGTGGGAGATCACCAGTTCCACTGACGTGGGCAGCTCGACGTAGAGTGGAGTGCCCTCATGCACAGCGACCTGCACGCTCTGGTTGTCCAGCAGGTATTTCGCCGCGTTGCCCACCGTTTCACCAGGAATGGTCATCTGCTCGTAGGTGTCGTTGTCCATGAATACGAAATCGGCACCGTCAGAATACAGATAGGTCATGTCACGGCGGTCAACGGTGGCGGTTTCGACCTTGGTACCCGCGTTGAAGGTCTTGTCCACGACCTTGCCGGAGAGCACATTTTTCAAGGTGGTCCGCACGAAGGCGCCGCCCTTACCGGGCTTGACGTGCTGGAAATTCACGACTGACCACAGCTGGCCGTCGAGGTTGAGCACAAGCCCGTTCTTCAGGTCGTTGGTGGTGGCCACGTCAGCCCGTCACTCCCGGTCGTAGAAGGTGCCCTGCAAGCAGGTCTTAGGCGACCACGAGTTCTTTCGTGGTCAGGGTGAGGAGTTCAGGCTCGCCGTCGCAGACGACGAGGGTGTCCTCTATGCGCACGCCGCCCCGACCGGCCAGGTACACACCCGGCTCGACGGTGACCGCCATGCCAGGAGCAAGTGTACCGACCCCTAGCTGCGACAACGCCGGTGCCTCGTGGATCTGCAGGCCGACGCCATGCCCCAGGCTGTGCAGGAACTCCTCGCCACGTCCGGCCTGGACGATGACGTCTCGGGCAGCCGAGTCCACCTCACGGACCTCGACCCCGGCGCGCAGCGCGGCGCGTCCCGCGGCCTGCGCCGACGTGACCAGATCGTACAACTCCCGCTGCCATGGGGCGGGTTCACCCAGCACCACGGTGCGGGTCATGTCCGAGTGATAGCCGTCGACCAGTGCCCCGAAGTCCATCTTCACCAGGTCTCCGCGCCGCAGCTGCACGTCAGTCGGCCGGTGGTGCGGAATCGCCGAGTGCGAGCCGGTGGCCACGATGGTCTCGAACGAGGGTCCGGCCGCCCCCGCCGCGACCATCCGCGCCTCCAGGTCACGGGCCACCTCCCGCTCGGTGCGGCCCGGTCGCAGCCCTCCGGCGGTGAGCAGCCCGGCGAGGGCGGTGTCGGCCGCTGCACAGGCCGCCCGCAACGAGGCGATCTCGACCTCGTCCTTCACCATCCTCAGCCGCTCCACCGGCCGGGAGGTGGCGATGAGCCGGTCCGCACCGGTGATCTCGATGAGCGCACCGTGCTGGTCGACGGTTACCACGTGGCTCTCGAAGCCCAGCCTTCCGGTTCCCGCCTCGGTGGCCTCTTTCGCCAGCGTGAGCACACAGGAACGCTCGATCACCCGTCGCAGGTCCGGCACCTGCCGCTCGGACTGAGTGCAATAACGCCCGTCAGTGCAGAACATCGTCCGGGATTCACCCTCGGTGTGCACCAGTAGGGCGGCGTTGGAGCCGGTGAACCCGGTCAGATAACGGATGTTGATCAAATTGGTGACCAGGAGCGCGTCGATATCACGCTCCCGCAGTAACTCACGGAGCAGCTCGCGGCGCTGGGTAGGAGACATGTGCTCGACGGTAGCCGGTGGCGAGGTGGCGTCAGGTGCTGGCGCGGCCAGCGATCCAGCGCAGGGCGAGCGAATAGCCATCGAGACCCAGGCCGATGATGATGCCGGAGGCGATGGCCGAGAGGTGGCTGTGTTGCCGGAAAGATTCTCGGGCGTGCACGTTGCTGATGTGCACTTCCACCAGCGGGGCGGACAGCTGTGCTGCGGCGTCGCGAACCGCGATGGAGTAATGCGTCCACGCCCCGGCGTTGAGCACCACCGGGGTGGCGGTGTCGGTGGCCTCATGCAGCCAGCTCAGCATGTCGCCCTCGTGGTCGGTCTGGCGCACATCGACCGCGAGCCCGAGGTCGGTACCCACCCGCTGACAGAGCGCGACCAGGTCGCCGTAGCTGGTGGAACCATAGATGTCGGGTTCGCGGGTGCCGAGCCGACCGAGATTCGGCCCGTTGAGCACCAAGACCTTCATCGTGGACCTCCCGCCCCGCCGGCCACCGCAGCGTAGGCCGC
>JBOHHD010000466.1:0-5742 GCA_050700515.1 Pseudonocardiaceae bacterium | reverse complement strand
GACACCCCCGCAATGACCGAAACCAGGCTATCCAGGCCCGTAAGCCATTCCTTCAGGGTGAGGCCGGCAACAGTGGATGACGCACGCGCGATGTCCGCGATCTACGCGCCCTTCGTCGAACACACCGCGATCTCCTTCGAGCTGATCCCACCCACGGCTGAGGAGTTCGCTGAGCGGATCCGCCATACGGCGGGAGAACTGCCGTGGGTGGCGGCCGAGACCGACGAGGGCTTGGTCGGTTACGCCTACGCCAACCGTCATCAGGTCCGCGGCGCCTACCGCTGGTCGGTCGATACCTCGGTCTACGTAACCGGGCAATGGCACGGCCGGGGCGTTGGCCTCGCCCTCTACCACGTCCTTCTCGATGAATTGCGAACGCTGGGCTATGTCTCGGCGTACGCCGGGATCACCCTCCCGAACACCGGAAGTGTGTCACTGCACGAGAAGCTCGGCTTCGTCGCTATCGGATGCTTTCCCGATGTGGGGTTCAAACAGGGTTGCTGGCATGACGTGGGTTGGTGGCATCTCGCACTTCGCGAACCTCCTCTCGCCCCACCCGAACCGGCTCGGTGGAACCCTTGACGATCCCCGAACCGCCGACAGGTCCACGGACGGGCTCATGGCGTGCAGCCATCCCTACTGTTCCCTGGCCGGTGCCAGTTCTGTCATCTGCGCCCACCCGCCACCCGGCACCTCGACATGGACGATCTCCGGTATCTTCGAGATCGCGTCAGGAATCCGGGCCATAGCGGCCTTGAAGTGGTCGGAATTCACGTGCACCTCGCCCGCCTCGCGAGATTCGAACGCCTCGATCAAGACGAACTGGTTGGGTGCGTCAACACTCCTGGACCACTCGAAGAAGATGTTTCCCGACTCCTGCCGGGTGGCCTGAGTGAAGTCATCCACGAGCGCGATCCAGTCATCGCTACGATCGGGTTCAATGGTGAACTTGACGACGATGAAAATCATCGGCCGCTTCCCTTCGATAAAAGCTGGAAGAACACTTCTGGGTGAGGTGTGAGAGGTGAACCAGCGCTGTATCGGCTGCGGCTCCCTCGCTGCCCGCCACCACTGTCGCCACGCGCACAGCCGGTTCGATGCGGCTCCTCAGGGGCCACCGATCACCGATCGGTCCACTGGACACTCTTGGCGTTGGGCCCGGCGGTGCGGCGTCGTAGCAGCTCAGACCGGACGGCGAGCCCGGCACGCAACCCCAGCCGCAAGGGGGCGCGCAGCGGGCCAGGGTGCCGGTCGGCCAAATAACGGTAGGTGCTGCGGTGATGCTCGGCCAGCATCTGATCGGCGACCCGGTTGGTGGCGTGCCCGCCCAGGTGGGTGACCTCCGCGGTGGGCACGTAGACGTTGAGCCATCCGGCGCGGCCCAACCGATCACCGAGATCGACATCTTCGAAGTACATGAAGTACCGCGAGTCGAACCCGCGGACGGACTCGAACGCGGCCCGGCGCAGCAGCAGACAGGACCCGGACAGCCACTGGGCGGTCCGCTCCCCCAGCACCGCTTCGGACTGCCGATAAGCCGTCGTCCACGGATTGGCCGGCCACACCGGGCTGAGCACGGCATGCCCGATACCGCGACCCAGCGAAGGCAACAACCGCGCCGACGGGTACACCGCCCCGCCCGGATCCAGGATCAGCGGCCCCAGCGCACCGGCCCGCGGCCACCGCCGCGTCGCCGCGAGCAGCTCGTCGAGGCTGCCCGGATGCCATTCGATGTCCGGGTTGGCCACCACCACCCAGCCCACCTCGGGCCCCAGCTCGACGATCCCCCGATTGGCGGCACTGCCGTACCCGATGTTCTCTCCGATGCGGATCAGCGTCACCCCGTCCCGCTGCGCCGCGCGTTGCGGGGCGCCGTCGGTGGAGCCGTTGTCGGCCAGGACCACCTGCACCGGCCTGGTGGTCGCCTTGGCCAGCGAGTCCAGAAACGTCTCGAGCGTCGCGCCGGGAGAGTAGGTCACGGTGACCACGGCTAGTTCCTGGCCATATCCGGATGTGCTCACGACGTCCGATTGTGCACCCCGGCCCGTCCGGGCAGGCTAGCGGGCGCGGCGGTGCAGCTGGGCGGCGCGAGCGTAGGCCTCCCGATGCCGGACCGCGCTGGTCGCCCAGGAGAACTCCTTGGCACGGCGCTGCGCGGCCGCGGAGAGCTCCGCCCGCCGCGCCGGGTCGTCGAGCAGTTCGACGATGCCGGCGGCGATGTCTCCGGCTCCGATGCCGCAGTAGGCCACCGCGTCTCCGCCCACCTCGGGCAGCGAGAGCCGCCGCGTGGTGAGCACCGCCGCCCCCGCGGCCATCGCCTCCAGCACCGGCAACCCGAACCCCTCCCCCAAGGAGGGATAGACCACCAACGCCGCACCACCGAGGAACCCGGAAAGCTCGCCCAGTGGCAGGTAGCCCGCCCGGATCACCCGTACCCGGTGCGGCACTGCTTCCAGTGCCCGCTCGACCTGGCTGTCCCAGCCGGGTTGTCCGGCCAGCACCAGGGCGGGGGGGGCGTCACCGTGGCCGTTGCGGCTCGTGAGGATCTGGCTGGCCCGGACGAAGCCGCGGATCAGCGCGGGCACGTTCTTGCGCGGTTCGAGCGCCCCGAGAAAAGCGACGTACCGGCTCCGGCCGAGCCCGAGTCTGGCGCGCACCGCGGCCATCTCCTCGGGGGACGGCGGGTGGAAGCGATCCGCATCGACGCCGTGGTGCACCACGTGCAGGAACCGCTCGTCCGCCCCCGCGACGCGCCGCAGCTCTCGCCCCGCCGAGGCGCTGGGCACGATGCACAGCGCCGCCCGACGCAGCGAGGTCCGCGTCCAGGCCCGGAAGAAGCGCGCCTTGACCGGCGAGTGCAGCCGTGGGTCGGTGAAGAAAGTGGCGTCGTGCAGGGTGACCACGGTGGACACCGGGGTGGCCAACGGCATCGTGTAGTGCGGGCAGTGCAGGACGTCCGCCCGCATCCGCCGGGCGAGCCGGGGCAGGGTGGTCTGCTCCCAGGTCAGCCGCGCGGTCCGGGTCGCCACCTGCTCCGCGACCGGTAACAGCTCGGCGTGCGGGGCGAGCCGGGCGTAGAGCGGGGCGTCGCGTGCCTGGCACAGCACCACGGGAGCCGCGCCATCGGTGTCCAGCGCGGCAAGCAGGGAATCGACGTAGCGGCCGACCCCGCCACGGTCGGCAGGCACCGCTGTCGCGTCGACGACCACCCGAGGCTCGGTGAACACGGATGGAGCCTACGACGACACGGGGCGTGACTCACCCTCACGGGCGTATTTACACCCTGGCGGATGGTCGAGCCCGGTACAGCGCCAGGTGCACCGACCAGACCCGCCGCGCGGTGCGCTCCCAGCTGAACTCCTGCGCCCGGCACCGACCCCCCGCCACCATGGCTTCGGCCTTGACCGGATCGGACACCACCGTGCGCAACGCCAGGGCCAGCGCTTTCGGGTTGTTACGCGGAAAGCTCACCCCTGCCCCGCCCGCGACCTCGACCAGCGCAGGGGCATCGGAATGCACGACCGGCACCCCGGCCGCCATCGCCTCCAGGACCGGCAGGCCGAAGCCCTCCGCCCGGCTGGGGGCCGCGAGTACCGCCGCGCGGTGCAGCACAACCGCCAATTCAGCGTCACCGATTTGGCCTAAGACGCGCACCCGCCGGGGATCCAGCCCGACGCGGCGGGCCACCTCGAGGGGCTCGACCCGGCCCCAGCCCGGCTGTCCGGCCAGCAACACCGGCAGATCCGGGGCGTTCGGCTCGGCCAGCGCAGCGAGCAACGTGTCGATGCCCTTGCGGGGTTCGAGGGTGCCCACCGCCAGGACGTAGCGCGGTGGGAGATCCAGCCGCTCGACGATCGCCACGGTCTGTTGCGCCTGCACGTCACCTGCCACCGCCGAGCTGACCCCGGCCCCGACCACGTGCACCGCCGCCCGGCAGCGGACGTGCCGGGGCAGGTCGTCGGCGACGGCAGTGGTCGGCACCACCAGGGCGTCGGCCCGTCGCGCGGCCCGGGAGATCACCCGACGATGCCAGCCGACGCCGCGGCGCGTCAGGCCTTCCGGGTGGGTCCAGGGCACCGTGTCGTGCACCGTCACCACCAACTCACGGCCGCGTCGCGGCCCGGGAGGCGCCAGCGGGGTGGGGGCGTGCAGGGCATCGCCACCCGGCCACAACGGCACACCGGCGTCCCACGCCGCGATGAGCGCTCGGCGGGGCAGCGGCAGCAGGTGCGGCCCCTCGACGCCGGGGACCACGGCCGGGGTGGGGTCGGCATGCCGGGCAACCGCGCTGCCCACCGTCCAGCCGGCTGGCGCTGTCGCGGCCAGCGCCACGGTGAGCTCGCGCGAGTACCGCCCCGTGCCGCCCGGCACCGGGGCGAGCATCTGCTCCAGCAGAACGACCAGCTTCGGCACGCCGGGAGTGTGGCATTACCGTCACCTCCCGTGACAACGGGTGCGAGGAGCACGGTGGTCGTGGTGACCTGGCGGGGTCGCGGTCTCATCGGCCACTGCCTGGACGCGTTGGCCGTCCAGACCCGCTCCCATCGGGTACTGGTGATCGACAACGCCTCGACCGACGGCACCGCGCGGGAGCTGGCTGCGCACCCGGCTCGCTCCCCGGTGCTGCGGCTGGCCCGCAACGCCGGCTACGCAGGCGCGCTGGCCGCCGCGCTGCCCCTGGTCCAGACTCCGTTCATGGCCTGGCTCAACGACGACGCCGAGCCCGAACCGCAGTGGCTGGCGGAGCTGGAGACCTGCCTGGACGGCGACACCACGGCCGCCGCCGCAACCGCCGCGCTGCACAATGACAATGGTGAACTGATCTCCACCGGCGTGGCGCTCACCCCGATCGGGTACGGCCGCGACAGCACCGGGGCGCACCCGTTCGGCTTCTGCGGCGGGGCCGCGCTGCTGCGCACCGACGTGCTGCGTGCCGTGGGCGGGGTGCCGGGCTCGCTGTTCTGTTACTACGAGGACACTGACACCTCCTGGCGGTTACGGCTGGCGGGCTACCGGGTGCGCGCCGTGCTGGACGCGCGGGTCCAGCACGTTGGCGGCGCCTCGTCGGGGCATGGCACGCCCGCCTTCCACCGCTGGAACGAGCGCAACCGCCTGCTGGTGCTGCTGCGCTGCGCTCCCGCCCGGGTAGCGATCCGGGAGCTGGCCCGCTTCGCCGCACTGACCCTGATGCTGCCGTGGCGCCCGGATCGTCCCGCCACGCCCAACTTCACCCTCGCCCTGCGCCTGCGAGTGCTCGTCGAAGTGGCGGCCCGACTGCCGGTGACGCTGGTGGCCCGCTACCGGATCGGACGGCGCGCCACCGTCACCCGATCAGCACTGTGGTCCACCTGGGCCGGCCGCCCCTGAACATCGTGGCCAAACTTCCGATCAGCATCGGGGTGGGTTCATCGACAAGGGTCGCGACTACGAACGACAGCTCAGAGGTATTGTCGCGCCCATGCCGTTTCCGGTTTTCATACAAGACAAGAGGCGCCGGAGCCGCGTCATCAGACGAATTTTTCCCAGTTGCAAGCAGCCAGGAATCTCAGACCTTCGAAATACAGTAAATCAAGCATTACCGCAAGTCGGAAGCATGGTAGTTGATGCGCGGCTAAGCATAGCCAGACAAGAAGACGCGTTGAGGTCTATACTGCTCCACCTGGCGGAGAGAACAAATAAGGGGATCTTATGATGTCGCGCTACTTGATCGTGTTTGACCGAAAGTCAAGCACCATAGTGGAG
>JBOHHD010000465.1:0-3245 GCA_050700515.1 Pseudonocardiaceae bacterium | reverse complement strand
CCAATTCCAGCGACGACGCACCGGCCTCGAAGCAGCGAGGTCTGCTCAGCCGCGTGCCCTTCAACACCGACCTGAGTACCGTCGAGAACGCGCTGCCTTGGCAGAACACCTATCTGCTTCGGGTATCAGTTCAACTCATCCGACAGCTTCTGGACCGGTTTGACCATATTTATGGGGCTGTGGACACCTCAACCCCAGAAATCGCCGCAAAGCGCGCGCGGCTATCGGGTCACCTCGGTATTCGGTTGTCGAATGTGGGGCGGCGTGAGGAGGCGTTGGAGGTCACGACCGAAGCCGTGGAGATCCGTCGGCGGTTGGCGGGGGTGAATCCGGCCGCGTTCGAGCCGGACCTGGCCCGTGGGTTGTGGAGCTTTGCGTGGGTGCGTGCTGCTGGGCAGGTAGAGCTAACGGAGGCACTGGATGCCGCCGATGAATCGGTGGCCATCTACGCACGCTTGGTTGAGCGGCTACCTCAGGCGTTCACCGGTAACCTGCGCGGCGCCCTTGTCACCCTCGCCGATGTGTTCAAGGCGTTGGGGCGCCATGACGAGGAAGCCCAGGTGCGTGACCGGATCGAGCATCTTGAGTAGATCACCGATGAATCGCGGTTAGCGCACTGCTGGCGTTCGTCGCTAAACGCGGTACGTCCCGTAGGTGCCGAGCTTTCCGGGCGGACAAGTAAACGCAACGAAAAAGCATCGTGCTGGGCGACGCTATATTTTGTTACTTCCGCTCGGTGACCAGCGATAAGCTCTCAGTACCTCGTCCAGTTCTTTTACCGGCTTACTGCTCTGCCACGGCTCCAACGAGGTATGCAGGTCGGTGATGCGCTGGTGAATGCGCAGCGAGGTGTTGGTGGCGGTGCGCGTGACCACTTCGCCGACCACTCGGCTGGCTTCGGCGATCTCTTCTTTCTGTACGAGCGCCGCACCTTGCCACAGCATTTTGTAAGCATGGTTATGGACATCGGTTGGATCCGAGGATGCCAGCGACGTCGCTGCGGCTTCCAGGGCCCGATCGGGGTCGCGGAGTTGCACGGCGCAGTGACTGATAGTGCTCCAGAAGAATGACTCGTTGTAAAAGTACCACCACGGCGGAGCCGGAACGTCGGAGTCGACCCTGGCCAGCGTGGTTTGTTCGGTTTCCAGTGCCTTACGGCAGGCAGTATCCTGCCCGTCCGTCGCGAAGGCTCGCGCCGCTACATCGGTGGCGTACGCCTCAGCCAGGGGATTGCCGGTCTGCGCTGCCCAGGACTGGGCAGCAATAGCGTGATCAATTCCCGCGAGGGCCTTGCCCCGCACGGTAGCGAGCTGGCTCATCGTGCACAGGATGTAAGCGACCAGATCGATGTTCCCAGCATCATGAGCCGCACTGCGTGCCTCATCGTAGTAATGCTGGGCACTGGGATGGTCCTCCATATTGGAGCACAGCCAGCCGACGAACGAGGTGAGGTTGGCATATACCGAGATCGCCGCCTGCTGAAACTCGGCCGGTGCCGACTTGGCGAGTCCATGGGCGATGTTCCGGTGTCCCAGGGCACTGTGCAAGATGAACCGAGGGCCGAGCACGTTATCTTGTCGGCGCAGGCTGCTCACCATCTCCGCGCAGTAGTGAAGCGCTGGTTCGCTGAAATTCGAGGCACCCCGGAGCACCTGAACCACCTGCTCGTGCTCGTCCGAGTCAAGTGTGTCGAAAAATGGCTGGGCAGCGGCCATGGTAAAGGCAGCACTCAGTTTGTACATCAGCTGGCGACGATTGAAAGAGGGATTGATTCGCTGCATCCACATCACGATCACCTGCACCAATTCATGGTAGTTGATCCTATCCAGCCATCGGTGGAGCGAGGCTGCTCTACCGGGGAGGAAAAACGGCGACAAGATACCTCGGTCCTCGCCGCCGTTTTTACCCAAGAGATCAACCAGCAGTGATTCGTCCGGAAGCGCAACGGCGGTACTCGTGACCTCCGGAGCCTGGTGCGCGCTGTCCTGGTGGCGGTAGTCGAACAAATCCACCACCAGATCACTGATGCTGCACTGGTAAATCCGTGCCAACCTGCCCAGGACGTTGAGTGACGGCGCATGACCGGTGGAACTGGGCCAGCTCTCCCAATACGAGAAGTTCTTGAACGTCTTGGGTTCATCGGGCCAGTACCGGTTCCACTCCTCGGCGGCCCGGCTCTGACTCCAACTGCGCACCAGCCGCAACGCCACCCGGGCATTGATCCGGTACCTCGTCCGGAAGACCTCCGCCACCTGCCCCCAGGTCTTGCCCTGAGCGCGAAGGTCAGCGGCGAGCCACGCCTGCTCCTCCCGCAGACTGCGCACCTTGTACCGCACCGTCGTCTCCAGTCCTACCGCAACTCAGTCACCGAACGTCACTGCTGGTAGACCGTACCGGGCCGACGCTACCCCAAAGCCGAACAACGCTCCCCACCACACAGGGAAGATCTGACTCACAACATGGCAACGCCACGAGATAGATGAACGCCCACCAATTCAACAGGGCCGCCTCAGTCGCTCCCGCCGGCTTCCCTTTTCTGAACTGTCACCAGACCCGATTCCGCGAGTAGTGGACAGATACGTGTCGTGAGATGCCACATGCCGCCCTGGGCAGCTATTCGGAGCCGAATGGCTGTTCTGAAGCCTCAGAAACCGTTATCCGGAGCCGAATGGCTGCTGGTCACCCTGGTTACCCGTTTTGTTGCGCAGCTGTGGGCTCTGGGTGGCGGTGAATCCGGTGGCGCGGCGCGCGGCGAGGTACAGGCTCCCGGGATCACCGCCGGGCTTGAGCGCGGATCTGGGGATCAGCGAGGTCGGGGCTGCCCCAGATCAGGAGATCGTCGAACGCCTCGGCCCGCTGTCGCCGGCTAGCGACATACGCCAGTGCCGCGTTGCCAGTCTCGACCTTGGATGTGGTCCCCAACTCCCGTGCTGCTGCGGCGACCTTCTCGTCGTCAAGATCAATGGTCGTCCTGCTCATGTGGCGATGACAGCAAGCTTTGCACAAAGTATGCCTTCCAAGATGTATGCCTTCCAAGATGGAGACGGGGATGACGACTGCCTGAGACCGTCCGCAACGCCCGCGCTTACCTTAGACGTCATTCGACGACTCTGATCCGGGGCACGGTTAATGTCGACGGTGAACGCTGGCGATCTTGCATGCGTCGTCCCAGCACTGTTCGCAGGTGGGCCAGAGCCACTCCAGGTCTCCTTCGGGGCCTCGGGGATGGGCGGCACCGCAGAGGG
>JBOHHD010000464.1:0-6318 GCA_050700515.1 Pseudonocardiaceae bacterium | reverse complement strand
TGCTCGCCCGGGTGCGCGCGTTCGTCCACGAGGACGTCCTACCCGCCGAGGCGCAGCTCAGCACCCCGCCTGACCTGCTGAAGTGCTGGGACGTCGTCGAGCGCCTGCGCGAACAGGCCCGCGAGCGCGGCATCTACACGCCGCAGCTGCCGCCGGAGTGGGGCGGGCTGGGGATCGGCGTGCTCGGCATGGCGCTGATCTCGCAGGAGTGCGGGGTGAGCGCGCTGGCCTCGCTCGGCCTGAACGCCATGGCACCGGATGAGGGCAACATGCACACGTTGCTGCTCGCCGGCACGGATGAGCAGCGGGAGACGTACCTACGCCCCCTCGCGCAGGGCCGGGTGCGGTCGTGTTTCGCGATGACCGAGCCCGACGTCGCGTCGTCGGATCCGACCAACCTGCGGACCACCGCAGTGCGCGACGGCGATGAGTGGGTGCTCAACGGGCGCAAGTGGTTCATCTCCGGCGCCCAGGGCGCGGCGTTCGCGATCGTCGTGGCGAGGACCGGCAGCGGTGACGCCGCCGGCCACCGCAACTACTCGCTGATCCTCGTGCCGTGCGACACGCCCGGCTGGGAGGTGGTGCGTGACCCGGCGATCATCGGGGCGCACCTGCCGGGTGGGCATCCGGAGATCCGGCTGACCGATGTGCGGGTGCCGGTGGGCAACCTGCTCGGTGGCGAAGGGGAAGGTTTCGTGATCGCCCAGCAGCGTCTGGCGGGCGGTCGGCTGGCGCATGCGATGCGTTGGATCGGGGTGTCTCAGCGGGCGCTGGACCTGACCGCTGCCCGGCTGCTGGAGCGCACCGCATTCGGCGTCGAGTTGGCCCGGCATCAGGCGCTGCAGTTCTTCGTGGCAGACAGCGCCATCGACCTGTATGCCTCGCGGCTGATGGTGCTGCATGCCGCGTGGAAGGTGGAGCACGGCCTGTCGCACCGCCAGGAGATCGCGATGGTCAAGACCTTCGTGAGCGAGGCGTTCGGGCGGATCGTCGACCGCGCCGTGCAGGTGTTCGGCTCCCATGGCATCGCCACCGACCTGCCGATCGCCCAGTGGTACACCGACGCGCGGGCGGCGCGCATCTACGACGGAGCCAGCGAGGTGCACCGGATGACGATCGCCCGGGAGTGCCTGAAGCTGGCGAGCCAGGGCGAGTCGCTCGCCGCCGCCTGTGGGGACCTCGGACGATGAGCCCACCGGCCGGTGACGATGTCGTCCGCACGTTCGAGGAAGCGACGGGCAACTCCCGGGAGCCGTTGCTGGTGCTGGAGCCGCTCACGACGTTCCTCGACGCGCGGGGGCTCGGTTCGGGTGGCGAGATCGTGGCCGAGCCGATCGGGGAGGGTCATTCGAACATCACGTTCTTGCTGCGCCGCGACGGGGTGGAATGCGTGCTGCGCCGCCCGCCCCGCGGTCCGCTGCCGCCCAGCGCGCACGACATGCTGCGCGAGGCGCGGGTGCTACGGGCGCTGGACCCTACTCCGGCGCGGGTGCCTGCTGTGCTGGCGACCTGCGCCGACGTCGGCGTGATCGGCGCCCCCTTCTACCTGATGGAGAAGGTCGAGGGCCACGTCGTGGCGTCGACGCTCCCGGCTGAACTGGACAGCGTGACGCAGCGCCGCCGGATCGGTGAGGAGCTGATCGACGCTCTCGTGGAGGTCCACGGGGTCGACTGGCAGGCGGTCGGATTGGACGGTTTCGGCAAGCCGACCGGGTATCTGGAGCGCCAGGTGCGACGGTTCCTCGGGCTCTGGGAGCACAACAGAACCCGCGACGTCGAGGCCGTCGAGCGCGTGGGGCACTGGCTGGTGGCGAACCTGCCTCAGTCGGGCACCGCGACGATCGTGCACGGCGACTACCGGCTGGGCAACACCATGCTGGCGCCCGGCATGCCGGCTCGACTTGTGGCGATCTTCGATTGGGAGATGGCCACGATCGGTGACCCGCTCGCCGACCTGGGTTACCTGTGCGCGTTGTGGGCCGACCGCGATGACCCGCCGACCGGGATGTTCGAGCTGAGCAGTGTGACCCGAGCAGCGGGGTTCCCTTCACGCGCGGAGCTCGTCGCACGCTACGAGGAGCGTTCCGGACGGCCGATGACCGACATCCGCTGGTACCAGACTCTCGCGCTGTGGAAAGCGGTCGTCTTCATGGAGGGCAACTACAAGCGTGCCCTGGCCGGCACCACCGACGACCCCTTCCTCAAGCAGTTCGGTGACGGGGTCGTGGAGCTTGCCCAGCGAGCAGAGCAGATGGCCCACGGCGACAGGTGAGCTGATTACTCATCGCCGCTGAGCACCCAGATCCGCGCGGTCTCGTCGTGGCTGGCGGTGGCCAGCCGCTGGCCATCCGGACTGAACGCGACCGCGTTGACCGCTTCGCCGTGCTGCACGGTCTGCGCCATCCGGGGGCGAGAGGCCACGTGCGGGGAGTCGCTCGGTTGGGCCCGCGCTGCCGGAATGAGTTCGGCCCGTGCCGAGCTCACCACTCCGTCCGGGTCGGCGGCCGCCGGATCCAGGATCTGCAACCGCTCACCGACCTTGACCACCGCCGCCCATTGCCCGGCTCGGTGCAGCCGGCGGGCATCAGCGTGCAGACCGACGATCTGCTGCCGGCAGCGGGCCTGCTCCAGCTTGACGGCGGCCTCCGGGTGCTGGGGGCGCCGGGCGAGCACCTCCTGCAGCAGTCCGATGGCCTGATCCCACTGCTCGGTCCAGTACGCGGCCAGCGCCTCGTCGTAAAGAGCCTCCGCCTCCGATGTGCTTGCCTCTTCAGGGAAAAGGCCAGGGTGCTCGGGTGATTTCCGGACGGTATCGAAGATGAGCCCATCGGGTGCCCGCAGGTATAACCTCGGGGTGCCCCATTCCAGGGTGTCCCTCTTGACCAGCCGTAGCGCCTGCCGGGCACGGACAACGCTGATATCCCCCGGCAGCCCCTGGGCCACGTTCTTGTAGAAAGTCTGGGAGAACACGATCGCCGCCTGGTCGGTGAGATCACCGTGCATGGCCACCACTGCCGGGATCCATCGGCGCACCAGCGTCGAGGCCACGGTGGAGAACGCGTCCGAAGTGCTGCTCTCACAGGTTCCGATGGCATCGATCCCGGGATTGCGGCCACTGAGCACCACCAGGCGCAGGGAATGATGCGCGGTGAGTAGCCGACTGAGGTCCTCCGCGCTGACCGACTGCGCGCGACCGGCATGGTCGGCCAACACAAGGGCGCTTTCGTCGAGGTCCCCGTCGTACCCGCCGTGGCCGATGAAATGGAACACATGCCAGGGACCCTGCCCCAGGGCATACTCCAGATCGCCGTAGGTCTGCCCGGCTACCCAGGAAAGCTCCACCACACCGTCGCGGTCCAGACCTGCCAGCGCGGCACGCAGTCGCCGTTGCTCGCCGTCGATCTTCGAGGCATACCGGCCATGGGCATTCTGGCCATGGGGGCGGACGACCATCCCCAGAATTCGCAACGGCGCGGCAATCCGAAACGGCTGCCGGGGCACGAGCACCTCGGGATAACGTATCAACGGCATGCTCAGACCCAGGTAACCCGGTCCGAGGGGATCGAACAGGAACTCCCAGGGCAACCGGGCCAGCTCCGGCGGACGAACCCGTAGCGCCAGCCGCAGCACAGTGCCCTGTGCCTGGGCGAGCTGGCTGCTGGACACATACAGGCTCTGCACATCCTCGGTGACCAGCGCCTCGAACAGTCGCCGGCCCAGCTCCCGCACCGGTCCCTCTTCGGTGGCGGCCGCGCCGAGCGGCGCTGTCGCCGAGGCCAGCACCGCGTCCCTGATCACGCTGAGCCGGTGGTCGAGTTTCAGTGAGGGTCACGGGCAGGCGCATGGTGGCGGTGGCCGCCCCTTTCGGCGCGCGGGCGCATACCGGATAGATGTGGCCACTACCCGGACTGATCTCCACGTGGAAGTCGAGCGTGGTCATGCTCGCCCCTCTGAGCACGTCACCCGCGTGGGCTACGCGAGTCGTGGCACGATCTTACGAAGCAACCCGGGAGAGCCGCACACCGCGTGACGACTCACCCGAAGGAGGGTGACCTTAGCCATGCGAAGGGGGGTCCCCCCTGTAAACCAGCTGAGGATAAAAGGGGGTCCCTCATACGGCGGCAGGGGTCGTTCTCCGTCTGCCGGGACTCACAGGAAAATCTCAGGCAGGAGGGGTATCAGCGACCTTCCTAGCCGGATCTTCAGCTTCGGACAGGTCGTATCATCTCATCGGGAGGACCGCATATGCCTCGCCTACCGCACGGAACGGTCGTCACTGTCGACATGGCGCAGGAATCGCAGAGAGATCCCACCTTGCCCGACGACGTCGTCAGGCGTCCCGCCCGCCCGGCGGACTTACAGGATTTCGACTTCCTGTTCCCCACCCTGCAGGCCGATCCCGCCAACCTGCTGCCGGAGTCGACAACGACCTTGGTTCATCTGAAGGCTCTCGCCGAAACGATGGAGGACCTCGACGAATTGGGGGGCGCCAACGACTCCCCGGTTCCGGCGGCCTATACCTACTTCGGCCAGTTCGTCGACCACGACACCACCTTCGAGGTCCAGCCGGCCGATCTCCCCGCTTCGCTCTCCGGATCCGTGCCGCAGCTGCTGGCCGAGGACATGGTGCCGCTGCCGCTGGGGGAGATCAGGAACGTGATCCGGAACTTCCGGACCGCGACGCTCGACCTGGACAGCGTCTACGGCCTGCCGGCACCACGTGACCCGGCGAACGGTGACAAGCTGCGCCTGGGCACGGTCACCTCGCTCAACGGAACGGAGCCGCCGCTCCTGCGGCCGCCGGGGAAGGGCGATGACAACGACCTGCCCCGCGAGCCTCCCAGTGACGACATCCTGCACGACCGTGCCGCACTGATCGGTGACCCGCGCAACGACGAGAATTTGATCGTCGGACAGCTGCATGTGGCGTTTCTCAAGGCCCATAACCGGCTGGTGGACGAGGGCCGGACGCTCGAGAGAGCCCAGCGTGCGCTGCGCAGGCACTACCAGCACATCGTGATCCAGGACTTCCTCAAGCGGGTTGCCGATCCCGCGATCGTCGACCGTGTCCTGCGACGGGGAAACCGCTGGTACAACCCCTCGAACAGGTCGGTCTTCATGCCGTTGGAATTCGCCGTCGCGGCATACCGTTTCGGGCACACCATGGTGCGCGCCCGCTACGACTTCAACCTCAACTTCAACATCAACAGACCCCTGGACAGCCAGGCGACCCTTGAGGCCTTGTTCACCTTCACCGCGCTGAGCGGGGAAATCGCCGGGCTCGACACCGTCCCCGATAACTGGATCATCGAGTGGGAGAACATCATCGGGAATGGTTCGAACCCCGGCCGCCACGCCCGGCGCTTCGACACGCAACTCGCCGCGCTCTCCGGGGACCAGCGTGTCGCTCTGTTCAACCTGCAAACCCCCGAGGGCCAGTCCGAGCCGGGGCTGGCCGCCTTCCTCTCCACCCGCAACCTGTTGCGCGGCTACCGGATGCGCCTGCCCACCGGGCAGGCCGTCGCCAGGCTCCTCCGCCTGCCGGTGCTCACGCCCGAGCAACTGCGGGCGACGTCGGCCAGCCCGGCGCAGGAACAGGCGCTGGTCGACGGCGGATTCCTGGACCGCACACCGCTGTGGTACTACGTGCTCGCCGAGGCCAAGCACCAGGGCGGCGCGCGTCTGGGCCCGGTCGGCAGCACGATCGTCGCCGAGGTGCTGATCGGCCTGGTCCGCCGCAGCGCCGACTCGATCCTGAACGCCCCGAACTGGGCGCCGTCGCTACCGTCTACCCGGCGTGGCAGGTTCGAGCTGGCCGATCTGCTGCGCTTCGCCGGAGTCCTGCCCGGTTAGCGCCGCCGACGCCGAAGCAGGATGTCGGCACCTGTCCGGTGCCCACGCGACCACCGGATAGGTGCCGAGTCCTTCGCTGCGGGTCATAAGTTCCCGCGCTTGGCCTGCTCACGCTCGATCGCCTCGAACAGCGCCTGGAAGTTGCCCTTGCCGAAACCCAGGGAAAACCGTGCCGCTCGATGAATACGAACCGGACCGTCCCGCTGCGCAGCACGTAGGCGTCGTGATCCCGGTTGCCGGTCTCGGGGCCGGCGTATCGGCGAGAGCGCACAGTCGAGCTAGGCTTTGTGGTGTTTGTGATGACATGCTCAGTGGATTGACTGGGCAAATCGCCTAGCTGCTGTCTGGACGCGTGCAATGCCCGATGAACCCGTGCTCGACGCCGTTGACCTCGCCCTGCTCATCGCCCTACAGGACAAGCCCCGCGTCGGCATGCTCGAACTCTCCCGCGCCGTGCGGGTCGCC
>JBOHHD010000463.1:0-2521 GCA_050700515.1 Pseudonocardiaceae bacterium | reverse complement strand
CGTCAGCATCACGATCACCCACGTCGAAACGGCACTCCCCTCGTGGACTTGATACCGTGCCCCAGGCTCACCGAACATCATCGCGTCACCGGCGCTGACCTCCGTGACCACTTGTGCGGATGTGGCAGCAGCCGCCCGCCGGATCGCAGGACAGGTGCGGCGTATCCCGGTAGCTGATGTCGACCCGGCACCATCGCTGCGACCGAAGCCGGTGCGCTGCCACCCGCAGGCGTGATCGCGGTCTCCAGGGAAAGGTCGGGCCGGCCGTCGCCTAAGTCGCGAGGAGCACTCGGCATCCCGGCCAAGCTGTACGTCCCGACCACCGCCCCAGGGGTGAAGCTCGCCACGCTGCGCGCGCTGGGCGCCACCGTGGTCCAGCACGGTTCAGCCCGACATCTGCGCCGGTCAGGGCACCCTCGCGCAGGAGCGGCTCGACCAGGTCGGCTCAGTGGACACCGTGGTACACGAGGTCGGTGGGAGTGGGCCGATGGCCGGTGTCGCCGCCGCGCCGATCGTTTGAACCCAAGCCGGTCCCGGCGTAGGTGATCCACGCGGTGCGGGTCGTATCGTCGATCAGATACCAGATACGTCCGTCACCGATAACCTCGAACTGCCACTGTTCCAGGTCGTCTCCTCTGCGGTTGGCCGTGGAAAGACTGCCACGGAGCCTATGGTGCCGCTCGATGGAGGGAACTGGCCGAGAGTCCTCGCGGATTGCTTCGAACGCCCGTCGCAGATTCGCGGACGCCGTGCGGGCGAGTTCTTCCCAGCCTTTTGCGCTTTCGGCGTTGTCGAAGCGGATTTCGTATTCCTTGCCGACGCGTGGCGGGGCGGTGCGATCCCCGCGTTTGGGGCTCACTCGTCGTCTTCGAAGTCCGGGGGCAGCGCCGGGCCGTGGTCCTCGCTGCGGGATGCCGACAGTAGGGCCGGCAGTTCGGGGTCGGCGTGGACTTCGGCGGTGTGGCGCCATTCGACGAGCAATGGGGCGATCGGCGCCACATTGTCTACCGATGTTGCGGGGCGGCCTCGGTCACGTCAGCGAACTCGTCGATCAGGATCTGACGGTCGGCGGCGGGGAGGAAACGAACCCAGGGCAGAACCTCGGGAGGTAACTTCTGCAAGAGCGCGTGACCATTGTCGTGACGGCTCAGGGAACTCAGGAGGCGCGCGGCGAGCTCGATGACCTCCCGTTCACGCTCCGTCCTGGCCGCGAACACGACAACAAGATCATCAGCGTCTATCGGCGTAGCCGCAGGGCACGCACCGTAGCGAGTCGCCCGGTGGCGGCTGTGGGGCATTGGATGAAGTCGGTGAACGGGACGTCCCCCAACGGCATGGTCACACCCCAACAGTGCGGTGAAGTCAGTGCCTCCCGGTATCGGGTAGGTGTCCAGGTAACCACCCCGCGCTCCGGTGTCGCCGGCTTTGCCGGTGCCGGCCTCAGCCGGTGCCGGCGCACAGCGGCGGGCTGCCCTGACATCCGGAGGCCCAAGGTGTCCACCCAGCGCGGTGCCGCCTTGCGATCCGCTGGCGACGTGGTGATCCGGTGGCGTACGTGCTGGCTGGTCGACAGTTTGACAACCACGGCACGGTGGACATCCTGGACACCATCCCGGTCGCCACGTCGGGGTGGACCGACCTCGCCGAGATCCGCCTGGCTGGGCAACGGTGGCTTGGCCGGCAGCGCACCCGCCAAGACGCGAAGGGCGCGCCGCGGCTGATGGCGGGCGTCGGGTGAGCGGCGGCCCGTCCGGCTGGGCGGTGCCCGATCCACAGTTCGGCACCAACCCGGCTCTGGCTGCTCAACTTCGGTAGGCGGGCTTGTTTCGGCCGTACCTTCTCGGCTTCGCTCCCTAATCCCCGGACGAAGGGGTGATCGGGGTTCCAAAGCGAGCCCGCTCAGCGGATCTCGGACGGACGCGAAACCGCGGAGGATGCCGGGGGATGTGTAGTGCGTGTGGTGCCCTGGCCGGCCAGTTGGTCTTGCAGGGTCGCGTGCCGGAACCGATAGACCGCCCCGACGGGTACGCAGCACGCCACGTTCCCGAACCCGGGCAGGAGTCCGGTGGCGAGGCGCGGGGGTGGCAGGAGTCCAGTGGGGGATATGCCACCAGGCAAGATCGTGTTTTGTGCCCCACTGATGAGCGATGAAGGTCAGCGTGTGGTGGGCCTGCTGTTCGGTGTAGCGGGTGGGGTCGAGTAGTTCGCTGACGTCGTCTCCGGGCTGGTAGGTGTCACGGAGCAGGATGAGGGTCAGCGGGGTGGACAGCCCACGGACCAATACTCCGTCGGGGTGTGCGCGCAGGTTGATGAGCAGATCCGGCCAGGTTGCCCAAGGCTTGCAGCGCGGCCGGGCGCAGCGCCTCGTCCATCTCGTCGAGCAGCAGCGTGACCTGGTCAGGGGCGGCAGTCAGCTCGGCGGCGTCGGCGGGGCCGCCGCGACGCTGGAACAGCGGGTGGGTCGCGGCGAGCCGACCGGCCAGCCAGTTCAGGTCATCTCGGCGAGCACGGTGGCCAGGCG
>JBOHHD010000462.1:0-3317 GCA_050700515.1 Pseudonocardiaceae bacterium | reverse complement strand
CAACTGCACGGCCACAGCACACTTTCGCCGATCATGGTCCAGCGGTGACCACGGCGATGACCCGGCAACTCCCGGCCTACTCACCTCCTGAGTGTCAGCCGCAGGTCTCAAGGGTTTCTCATAGTCTCAGGGCCTTCTCAGCGGGGGTGGAGCAGCATCGTCGATGAACTTCCAGACGAATTCGGGGCGTAGCGGGAGGAAGCAATGAAGCTATCGACGGTGGCCTTGGCCACGGCAGCGGTGGGCGCGATCGGGCTCGGAGTACTGACCGTGCCCGCCGACGCCGGATCGGCGCCCCAGCTGCCCGACGTCTCAGCCGAAGAGCTGGTGGCCTCGGTGCTCACCGCGCAGGCCCCCGCGTTCGGCGGCACCGTCGAGGTGGACAACGCGCTGGGCCTGCCTGCCCTGCCGGGGCTGGCCGAGACGCCGTCCCCGCTGACCCAGCCGGTGACGACCTTCCGGGCCTGGTCCGACGGGCAGGGCCGCGGACGGCTGGCGCTGCCCTCCCCCGGCGGCGAGCAGGTGGTGATCGAGGATGGCACGACGCTGTGGCGCTACGATTCGTCCTCGCGCACCGCGACCGCACTGGAGCACGGCATCGCACCGTCCGCCCCCCACCATGCCCCGGTGGCCGATCCGGCCGAGGCCGCCCGGGCGCTGATCGGCGCGGTCCAGCAGAGCAGCACGGTGGGCGTGGACGGCACCGCCGAGGTCGCCGGACGGCCCGTCTACGAACTCGTGCTCACTCCCAAGCCGACCGAGCGGACCCTGCTGCGTGAGGTGCGGGTGGCGGTGGACTCGGTCGAGCGGGTACCGCTGGAGCTCACCGTGCTGGCCAACGGCTCCACCGACCCGGCACTGCGGATTGGCTTCACCGACCTGGAGGTCGGCCCGCAGGACCCGGCCCTGTTCCAGTTCACCCCGCCCGACGGCGTGGCAGTCGAGCGTGTCGAGCCACCGCAGGACCACCATCCGGGCTTAGGCGCTCACCCTGGACGTGATGAGGCCACTCCCAGCATGGTGCGTCGCCTGGGCGAGGGCTGGGACACCGTGGTGATCGGGCAGCTCCCGAACGCCGGGTCAGCAGCGGAGAACGATCCGCTCACCATGGTCAGCCAGCTCGGCCGCCCGGCCAGCGGAGCGTGGGGTAACGGCTGGGTCGTGCAGACGGCGGTGGGCACCGTGCTGGTGGCCTCCGATGGACGGATCGCCGCTGGCGCCGTCCCGCAGCAGGTGCTCGACGAGGCCCTCACCCAATGACCACTGATGCGATGACCCCTGGCTCGATGACTCCTGGCTCGATGCCCCAGACCGGCGTCCCGGAACAGGCCTCGCAGGACCCTCCGGCGATCCGGCTGCGGGGACTGCGCAAGGTGTTCGGCCGCACGGTGGCGGTGGCCGGGGTGGACCTCGACGTACCGGTCGGCGCGGTGCTCGGCGTGCTGGGCCCGAACGGCTCCGGCAAGACCACGATGATCCGGATGCTGCTGGCGCTGTCCCGCCCCACCGCGGGGACCGTAGAGCTGCTCGGCGCGCCGGTGCCCTCGGCCGCGGATGAGGTGTTGCCCTACGTCGGTGCGCTGGTGGAGGGCCCCGGCTTCCATCCGTTCCTCTCCGGACGGGAGAACCTGCTGCGTGGCGCGGCCGCCGAACCGCTGCTGGCCACCGAGGCCATCCCGGACGCGGTGGACAGCGCGCTGGCCCGGGTCGGCTTGACCGCCGCAGCGACGCGCCGCTACCGGGCGTACTCGCTGGGCATGAAGCAGCGGCTGGGCCTGGCAGCGGCGCTGCTGGTGCCCCGGCGGTTGGTCGTGCTGGACGAGCCGACCAACGGCCTCGACCCCGCGGGGACCCGGGACGTCCGGCGGATCATCGCCGAGCTGCACGACCAGGGCGCGACGGTGCTGGTGTCCTCCCACCTGCTCGCCGAAGTGGAGGCGACCTGCACCCATGTGGCGGTGCTCGCCCAAGGGTCGTTGATCGCCACGGGTTCGCTGGCCACCCTTCTCGACGGGGACGCACCCACGCTGGAGGTCCGCACCCCCGATGCCGCCGTCGCGCTGCAGGCACTCAACGCGGCCCAGTTCAGCGCCGCCCCCTATCCCGGTGGAGTGCGGGTCGAGCTGGTCGGGACCGACGCGCCCGCAGTGGTGGAACTGCTGGTGCACGCCGGGGTCGCGGTGCACGAGGTGCGACGATGGCGAACCGGGCTGGACGAGCTGTTCGCGCAGCTGACCGAGGGAGACGCGTCATGAGCACCGCCACCGAGGTGGCTCCCCGTCCTGACCTGCCCAATCCCGACATGTCCCGGTCCGGCGCGGTGCGCGCGCCACTGCTGCGGCTGGTACGCAGTGAACTGCGCTGGGTGCTGCGCCGTCCGCGCACCCAGATCGCGCTGGGCCTGCTCGCGCTGGTTCCGGTGCTGATCGGGATCGGTATCGTGGTGGCCGACTCGCCGGGCGGGCCGCCGCTGTTGCGCCAGGTGGTAGGCAACGGTCTGGTTCTGCCCATCGCGGCGCTGTCGGTTTCGCTGGCGCTGCTGCTGCCGCTGGTGGTGGCGATGGCCGCCGCCGACGCGCTGGCCGGTGAGTCCGCGCACGGCACACTGCGCGGGTTGCTGCTGGCTCCGGTCAGCCGGGCCCGGCTGGTGCTGGTCAAGACACTCGGCGTGCTGGCCGTCGCAACGGCCGCGGTCACCGTGGTCGTGGTCCTGGGCGTCGCCACCGGAGTGGTCCTCGTCGGCGGCGGTGACCTGCTCACCCTGTCCGGCACCGAGGTGAGCTTCGGGTCCGGACTGGCCCGGGTCACCCTGGCGGCGGTGTGGACCATCGGCCAGCTCGCCGCAGTGGGCGCGGTGGCCCTCGCGGTCTCCTCCTTCACCGACCACCCGCTGGTAGTGCTCGCCGCGACGCTGGGCGGAGCGATCGTCTTCGGCGTCCTCTACGCCATCCCCGCCCTGGACTGGCTGCACCCACTCCTGCTCACCACCGGCTGGATCGCCCTACCCGACGTCCTCCGCGACCCCCTCCCCCTGGACACCCTGGCCTCCAGCACCTACCGCGCCGCCTGCTACCTAGCCCTAGGCCTGGGCATCACCCTAACCAAAACCACCACCCGCGAAGCCTGACCCCTCCCTCCCCGCGTGTCCTGCACTCATGCCCGCTGTGTCGCGCGCTCATGCACCGTGTGTCCGTCACCCATGCACGGTGTGTCGGCCTGCCATGCCCGCGAACAACGCCAGGGCGACTACACAGCGCCAGTACGACAGGATGGCGACATGGCGCAACTCTGGGACGACGAACAGATCAAGGATGCCC
>JBOHHD010000461.1:0-3860 GCA_050700515.1 Pseudonocardiaceae bacterium | reverse complement strand
GCCTTAGTTCGTCGGGATCACCCGAGAAAGGACCCGCTGTGTTCACGATCTTTCTGACGAGCTGCGTGGCCTCTCTGGTCGTGCTGGGTGGCGTCGTGTTGCTCTGGTTGTCGTCCCGGCGGCGGGCCCGGCGGGCCGTCCCCTTCGGGAGGCACCGGGGGGACGCGCTCCGCGCGGCAGGCACCGTCGCTCCCGGCGTCGGCGCCGACGCTGGGGGCGGCCGGTGACCGATCTCGCGCTCAACGAGCGGGTCCGGGTCGTCGCGGTGACCGATGCCCACACCCACCAGGCACACCTGATGACCGACGACGCGGCCATGGCGGGCCGTCACACCGGGTGCTATCGCACGGTGTGTGGCGAGCTGGTATCGGTCGCCAGCCTCACCACCCCCGAGCGCGACCACTGCCGGAGGTGCGAACAATGGCGGGCCGCGCGGTGAACACCGACCAATTCCCACCCAAGGCGCTGACCGGGACCGCCCTCAGGGAATGGATGGCCCTGCGCCGGGTAGGCGAGGGCGCGGTCACAAAGCTGGGTACGCACTGGCTCGACCACGGCCGCCCCGTGCCCTGCTTCCTCCCCGACACCCTGAACGACCTCACCCACACCGGGCTGATCACCCTGACCGACCCCGACCCCCTGCTCGGCGGACGGCACCGAGCCACCATCACCCCTGCCGGACATACTCACTACAGGCAACTGTGCGCGGAACACTGACCTGCCCGCACGGCATGGACGCCACCTGCGGAAAGCCGACCTACCGCCACTTGTCGGGACGGTGGTAGACCCGTCCTTGCCGACCGGGCACCGCGTCGGGCAACAACGATGCCGTGAGGTGATCGCGGCTGATCAGGAAGGACGTCACAGTCGGTGGAAGACATATTCGGGGCGGCTGTCGGCCGGGCGGACACGCAAGATAGATCGGCCGGTCAGGCGCCAGCTCAGCGACGGCGTGGATAGCCGGGGTCAGGTCAGTATCGGTAGTGATCAGCACGGAAAGATCGCCGTATCCTTGGGTGGCATCCTTGACCATCGCCACACCCAGCGCCACGTCGGTCAGCTTCTCCTCGTACGTCCGGAACTCGCGCACCGGGTTGCAGTCGCATCTGTAGGGAAAACCGCAGGTGAAGCACCGGAACTTCTTGACCTTGAACCTACCGCGCACGACCTCGACCTATGACCGAAGGCTGGTCAGCGTGGCGAGATAGGTTTCCTGCCTGCGGGCGGCCTCGGGCTCACCGGCCACGATCGTGGTGAAGTACCGAACCTTGATGATGGTGTCGGGTTGGCGCAGCTGGACCGCGAGGGCGAACAGGTCGAGTCACAGGTACTTCCGGCCATGCTTGGCCTTGATTCCGTGATAAAGGTTCATGCCATCGACGTAGACGACGGCCTGGCCCACTCGGAACCCTCTCAGTTTGATACTCCAGCGAGGAGGGGTATTCTCGTGATATACGATGTCAGTCATGGCTGGCAGGGTGGCCCCTTCAGGGGCCACATTTTTTATTGCCTCCTCCATAGGCGCGGCGGTCATATCGCGGGACTTGCCCAGCCCACCATGATCATGGCCACAGTCACGGAAAGCCGATGACCTGCGGCCTTTCCTGACGACCACCCGCGCATCACCGCAATGTAGCCACGCGACTGCGAGATCAGTGCCGACGATGACCATCCCCGCCGCTCACGAAGCCGGCGCAGCAGCAGACATGCGGTCGCTCGATCGTTCATCGTCGAGTTCAAATCGGGACGATCAGCCGGGGTCTGGCTTGTTCAGCTCCATAGTGGATGGCGCCATACACCAGCACGATTTCTGCTGGTCGCCGACTGGCCAGTGGTTACCAAACGTGGCAAAACGCCGGTCAAGGGAGTGACATCTGATGAGAGCGTGTGTTGTCGGGGCGGGTCCTGCGGGGATCGTCAGTGCCAAGGTGTTGCTGGAGGACGGCTTCGACGTCACGGTCTACGACAAGTACCCGCGGGTCGGCGGGATCTGGTCGCCAGGGGGCTGCTACGACGGGCTGCACAACCAAGCCACGCGCCGCCTCTTCGAGTTCGCGGACCTGCCCAACCGCCTGCACCTGGCCAGCGCGGTGGACTCCCAACGCTATCTGGAGCACTACGCCGAGACCTTCGGTGTTCTGGACCGCCTCCGACCGACCACCGAGGTGATCTCCCTCCGGCCGGTGGACGGACCTGGACGGATGGGCGCCCGCGGCTGGTTGATCGATTCTCGGCCCGCCGGGGACCCGGCGGCGCCGGTGCGGAGCGAGTCATTCGACTATGTCGTTGTCGCCAGCGGAGCACATCATCATGTCCGGCTGCCCGAACTGCCCGGGCGTGAGTTGTTCAGCGGGATGGTGCTGCACTCCAACGAGGTGCGCGCCGGGATGTTCACCGGCCGGCGCGTGGTCGTGGTAGGCGGCGGCAAATCCGCGATGGAACTGATCACCCGCGCCGCGCGCGAGGCGATCTCGGCCACCCTCGTCCAGCGCACAGTGAACTGGATGGTCCCCGAGCGGCTCCTGCTCGGTCTGATCGGCTACAAGTGGATCTTACTTACCCGGCTCGGTGAGGCGCTGCTGCCCCGCTATCACGATCCGGCCTGCATCCGCCCGATCGACCGCCTCGACGAGCGGGTCAAGCGAGCTCTGTGGTGGCTCATCGGCCGCGACATGCTGATCACCTCGGGGTTGTCCCGGCTGCCGAGGCAGCTGCGGCCCACTCACGCGCTGCCCTTCCACCTGGTCCACACCGGAGTCATGCCGCGCGGCTACGCCCGAGCCGTCCGCCGCGGCCTGATCGACCCCAAGATCGGTGCGGTCCAGGGGTACACCGACACCGGGCTGCGGCTGATGACGGGCGAGGAGGTGGCGGCGGATGTCATCGTCTTCGCCACCGGTCACCAGAAAGTCTTCCCCTTCCTGGATCCGAGGGTTCAGGTACATGATCCCGCCGGGCGACTGCGGCTTTACCGATGCGTCGTGCCACCCAGCGCTGACCGGTTGGGGTTCGTCGGCTTCCGGCAGGTTTTCAACAACATCATGGGCGTCGAGCTCACGGCACACTGGCTGGCCGGCTATTTCCAGGCGGCCCTGCGCACTACCCCGACCGAGCAGGAGATGCAGGAGGCCATCGATGCTCGCCTGGCCTGGCAGGAGCGGGTGTTGCCCGGCTCCCAGGGTTACGACTTCGGCCCCTACGACATCCACTGTGCGGACGAGCTACTGCACGACATGGGGTTGCCATCCCGCCGGGCCGGGAATCCGCTGGCCGAGTACCTGCTGCCGGGCGGAGTCGCGCACCGCTACACGGGCCTGACCGCCGAACGTCGCAGGCGCGACCTAACCGGATGAATGGGCGGCTGTCGCGGCCCGTTTAGGCCCGATTTGGGCTGGGTGTCAACGGCGGAGGAAGGCTACTTGACCGGGGCCGATAGAACGGAGATGGCGTGACCGGTGGTGGTATTGATGTCACCGCCAGCGATGAGGGCGTGGCGAATGAACAATGTCGGGCGCCAGCCGTTATCTTGGCCGCTATGCTGTCCCCAGTTTTCACTACCGTTGATCTCACCGCGGTCGAGGACGCCGTCGGAGTCGACGTCTACGCGCGAGGCGCCCAGTACGCACGGCAACACGCGGTCATCCGGATGGAGTGGAATTCCGCCGAAGGCAGACTCCAGGGAACCGTGCGCGGCAGGACCGGCGATTTCTTCACAGCGACGGCCTATTTCTCCTCTTTCGGCGGGGACGGCCTGGAGTTGGAGCACGGCGAGTGCGACTGCCCGGTCGGATTCAACTGCAAGCATGTCGTGGCGCTGGTGCTGACGGCGACCGAGGCCGAGCGGTCCCAGCCGGCACCGG
>JBOHHD010000460.1:0-38257 GCA_050700515.1 Pseudonocardiaceae bacterium | reverse complement strand
GCGGTTGAGGACGTGCAGGATCTCGCCGCTGAGGCGAGCGCCGAGATGGTCGCCGCCGAAATGGTCTCTGCCCAACGGGCCGCCGAGGCCGCTACCAAGACGGCGTCTTCCCCGGTGACAACCACTGCTACGGTCACCGAGACGACGCATTCTCGGGGTGGTGGTACGACGCGGCGAGGTGGCACCGCCTGAGAGCGCGGTGCGCTCTCCTCTATCGAAAGCATTTACCAGACTCCGAAAATTATCGGTCTGTTCGTCATGCCCCGGAAAAATCTTGATGGAGTAGCGGCGGAATCGAACAGCAGACTGCGCACGACGCTGAGGGGGTCGAAGCTGATCGAATTCTTCGAAAAACTGAGCGCAGAGCATTGTGTCGCTATGACCGGTTGAAACCGCCGGTGCACTGCACCGCGACCGTGACCCGGCCGACTACTGCTACATCGACTGGATCGGCGCCCTGTGAACGTCATCCAGTTGTGGACTGGGTGAAGTCGGCCCGCAACGAGCGCTGCTCGTCAGATCACCTAGGCTGCCAGTATGACGGCCGTGATCGACCGGGTGGGCGGCGATCGCCCGGTCTTCTCCGTGGAGCTCTTTCCGCCTCGTGACAGCGCCGGGGAGCAGCAGCTGTGGAAGGCGGTACGGGAGTTCGAGCCTCTGGACCCGGCCTTCCTTTCAGTGACCTACGGCGCCGGAGGATCCAGTCGGGACCGGACGGTGCGGATCACCGGACAGATCGTCCAGGATACCAACCTGGTCCCGATGGCTCATCTCACGGCGGTGAACCATTCGGTGGCCGAACTCCGCCAGGTGATCGACAGCTACGCCGCCGCCGGTATCCACAACGTGCTGGCGTTGCGCGGTGACCCCCCGGGCGACCCGCTCGGCGAGTGGGTCGCGCACCCGCAAGGTCTGCACTACGCGGCAGACCTGGTGCAGCTGGTGCGGTCCTCGGGGGACTTCTGTGTCGGTGTGGCTGCGTTCCCCGAGTGTCATCCCCGATCCACGGACCTGGACACCGACATCCGGTACCTGGTGGCCAAGCTGCGGGCGGGGGCTCAATTCGCAATCACCCAGATGTTCTTCCGCCCGGAGGACTACCTGCGGTTGCGGGATCGGGTGGCCGCCACCGGCACCGACATGGCGGCCGTGCCGATCCTGGCTGGCGTGATGCCGATCACCACGGTGCGGGGCGTCCGGCGGATGGCGGAACTGTCCGGCTGCACCATCCCCGACGCTGTGCTCGACCGGGTCAACGTGGTGAGTGACGATCCCGCCGCGGTACGCGAGGTCGGTATTGAGATCGCCAGCGAGCTGGGTGCGCGGCTGCTGGCCGAGGGTGTGCCGGGACTGCACTTCTACGCGCTCAACAGCTCCCGCTCCACCCGGGAGGTACTGGCTCGCCTCGACCTGCTGCCTGTGCACTCACCGCCTGGGCCGGCGGGTCAGTAACCGGCCGAGGAGTGGCAAGCCGATCAGGCCCATGCCGACGAGGCCGTAGCCGGCGGATACGGGTAAGCCCAGGAACAACGCATGGGCCACCGCACTGCCCAGCCACGTCCAGCAGAACATGACCAACGGTAGGCCGTCACGCTCTGGTCGAGGTGTGTCCAGCGCTCGGTCCAGTCCTCCCAGCGCGCTGGTGAACAGCAGGGCCACCAGCAGCCAGCCCGCGTAGTTGGTCAGCGGCACCTCGGGTACGCCCGGTAACGAAGGGGCGGGGTCGATCCACATCCACTTGCCGTCGGCCACCAGCTGCGGGTCCAGGTAGAGGTCCCAGCTGACCAGTCCCCAGGTGGCGAGCAGCACCGTGGCCGCACCCCTGCCCGGTCCGATCAACGCCTGGGCGGCACACCAGGCTGGGTACGTGCCGAATGTCCAGGCCGGGCCGATCAGTACCGGTATCGATCCCAGCTCAGGACCCAGGGTGCTCTCAGCGGTGTATGCGTAAGCGCCGAACGGGACACCGGTGGTGGTTCCGACGAACTCCGCCAGCAACCCTCCACCGGTGGTGACCAGCACCAGTCCGGCCGCCCACCGGACACCGCGGGTGGCGGCGGCATGCGTGACGCAGGCACAGGCCAGCAGCAGGACCGCCGCTATGGTGACCGTGTCGCGCAGCACTCCGGCCGCCAGCGGGTAGCAGACCTGCGTGGCCACCCCGGCACAACCGAGACCGAGCGCGAGCGCGCCTCCTGGACCCGAGCCCCGGGCGATCACCGCCCCGTGCCGTACGCCGATCACGGCTGAGCACGGTACCCGGCGAACTGGTCGGGTACCGTGCCTGTACGTGACCGCTGACGTGTCCGGACGTGTACATCAGCTCTGCAACGGCTTCGTGCGGGACTACGTAGCAGCCGATCCGATCCGGGCAACATTCTGCGGAATCGCCGGGCACGACGAGGAGATGACCGACTATTCGCCGGACGGTCACCTCGCCCGAGCGGAGCTGGCCCGCAGGGCGCTGGACAGCGTGCGGTCGGCCGAACCCGGCAGCGTCGATGAGGTGGTCGCCGCAGCGGTGTTCGACGAGCGGATCGGCCTGGAGCTGGAGGTCCACGACGCCGGGCTGGACATGGCCGCGCTCAACGTCCTGGACAGCCCGGTGCAGGAGATCCGCCGGGTGTTCGATCTGATGTCGACCGACACCGTGCAGGACTGGGAGATCATCGCTCGCCGGTTGTCCCGAGTGCCTGACGCCCTGCGGGGACTGCGTGCGTCGCTGTTGGCCGCTGCCGACGCCGGGAATGCTGTGGCGGTGCGGCAGGTGCGTCGGGTTGCCCAGCAGTGTGACACCTGGGCCGGTAGCTCTGGCCCGACCTCCTTCTTCGGCACCTTGGTGGCCGGGGCGGACAGGACCGAGGGGGTCACCCCGGCCCTGGGCGCCGACCTGCGCGCCGGGGTTGCCGCGGCGGCCGCCGGCTACGCCGAGACCGCCCGGTTCCTCCGGGAGGAGCTCGCACCACGGGCGCGGGAGCGGGATGCGGTGGGCTCGGACCGCTACCTGCTCTGGTCGCGGTACTTCCTCGGGGCCCGGCTGGATCTCGCGGAGGCATACGAGTGGGGGTGGGCGGAATTCACCCGCATCGAGACCGAGATGTGGGAAGTGGCGAGCCGGATCGTGCCCGGTGCCACGCCCACTGAGGCTGCCAGGGCACTGGACCTCGACCCGCGCTACTGGGTGACCGGCCAGGACGGATTGCTGCGCTGGATACAGGATCTTTCCGACCGCACCCTGGCCGAACTGAACGGCTCGCACTTCGACATCCCGCCACCCCTGATGCGGCTGGAGTGCATGCTCGCGCCTCCGGGTGCCGGGGTCACGGCCTACTACACCGGTCCTTCGGCGGATTTCTCCCGCCCAGGTCGAATGTGGTGGTCACAGCCGGAACGGGACAGGTTTTCCACCTGGCGAGAGGTGAGCACCGTCTACCACGAAGGTGTGCCAGGTCATCACCTGCAGATCGGCACCGCAGTGCACCTCGCCGACCGGCTCAACGACTTCCAGCGGATGATGTGCTGGGTGGCCGGCCACGGTGAGGGTTGGGCACTCTATGCCGAACGGTTGATGCGTGAGTTGGGTTTTCTCACCGACGATGGCGACCTGCTCGGCATGCTCGACGCCCAGCTGTTCCGGGCGGCTCGGGTCGTGGTGGACATCGGGATGCACCTGGAGCTCTCCATTCCTGCGGGTACCGCATTTTACGAGGGACAGCGATGGACCCCCGAGCTCGGATCGGAGTTCCTGCTCACCCGCATGATCATCGACCCGGCTCGGATCTCCGACGAGATCGATCGATATCTGGGCTGGCCGGCGCAGGCGCCGGCGTACAAACTCGGTGAGCGACTCTGGCTTGCGGCGCGGGCAGACGCACAGCGGCGCCGGGGCGCTCAGTTCGACCTCGTGCA
The DNA here is from genome assembly GCA_050700515.1 of Pseudonocardiaceae bacterium. Classification (GTDB taxonomy): domain Bacteria; phylum Actinomycetota; class Actinomycetes; order Mycobacteriales; family Pseudonocardiaceae. The sequence goes on along the minus strand of JBOHHD010000460.1, from coordinate 34,348 downwards.
GTTCCATCGCAGCGCATTGGAACTGGGCTCAATGGGCCTGGACACCCTCGCTCAACGCCTCGCCACCCTGCAGTAGCCCCTCACCTGCTGCCACCCTTGAGGGGCTGCATTTCACTGCCGCCGACCCCGAAGCGGTTACAGCGGAAGAGTGCGGCCCAGCACGGCAAATGGCCTGGAGTCCCCGGCAAAGCGATAGTTGCGCAGCAAATCGGTGAACCCGATCCGGCGATAAAGCCGCCAGGCCCGGGTTGGACCCTCCGGAGTGGACAGCAGTACCCGCGGCGCGTCCACCTTGGACAGGAGGGCGGTGAGCAGCGCCTCGCCGATGCCTCTTCCCTGTGCGTCCGGATGCACGTGCAACTCGGTGAGTTCGAAGTAGTCCGCGAGACAACGCTGCGCTGCGGCGGGATCCGTGGTTTTCAGCCCGCGGGCCACTTCGTCGTGCCACCATTGGCCAGGCGCCCCGCGGTAGCCGTAGGCAACGCCGACCAGGACGTCGCCATCAAAAGCTCCCACACAACGCCATCCCTTTCGCAGCATGTGCTCCAGCCACATCGGCGCTCGTTGCTGGGCTGTGCCGGGGGGGTAGTGCATGGCGGTGACATAGATACGCAGCGCCTCATCGATCCTCGGGCGGAACTGCGCGGCTACCAGCTCGATCACGTGAGCCGGTTCGCGGGCGGCCACGGCAGTCACGGCGAATCTCCGAAAACGGACGACACAACGATGGCAGGGAGGCCGTCGGGGAACTCCACAGGTCCCATCAGACCACGCCGAGAACCGTCTCGCTGCCATCCCGGAAGCTGAACTTGACGAGACCCGCCCGCGAAGAGGTACTGTATGGCGTGTTCGAACATGTGTTCGATTGGTGGTAGGGCGAGGAAGAGCACCGCCACCGGCCTCCGCGGGCTTCCTCCCAGCGGAGGGGAGCGTGTCGTATCCGTTGCGACCAGTGGAGGCCGACCGTGTCCGCTCTCGCCCCGCTCATGCCACCCGCTGTCCCCCGTACTCGACGGGACGGACCACCATCGCCGGCCGCCTGGGCATTGGTCGAACAGGCCCGGCAGGGACTGCTCGACGCCGAGTGCGCCACCCGTCCGGTTGACCGCTACGCCCAGGCGCATCTGGCGGCACTGCGGGCAGCGGCTGCCGTCCTGGCGGCCCGGACTCGACCACGCCGCCGCGCTCGGCCGACCAGCGCCTGGGTGCTGCTCGCCGCGGTGGCACCGGAATTCGCGGAGTGGTCGGCGTTCTTCACCGCCGCTTCCGCTACGCGAGTAGCCGCTGAGGCCGGGGTGCATCGACTGGTGACCACCCGCGATGCCGAGGACCTGATCCGGCAGGTCGACGAATTCCTCCGCCTTGTTGAGCACAAGATCTCCGGAACCTCGACATGACAGCGCCGCGGCCGATCATCGATCACGGCCGAATGCTCGAGGTCATCGGGATCGAGGGGGAGCTGATGTTGAGCACTGCGGCCTCGGCGCTGCCGCATGCTGCGCGGGCCATCGTACCGGGATGCCCGGACCTCACCCTGGCCGAGGCGCTACGTCACGTGGGCAGCGTCCATCGGGTGACCCGGCTGTGGATCCGAGACGGCCGGCGACCCGACCAGTGGCAGCGATCACCCCTGGACGATGATCTGATCAGCTACGTGCGAACCGGCCTCGATGAGTTGCTCGCCGAGCTGAGCAGCCACGATCCGGGCGACTTCTGCGACACCTGGTGGCCCGCCGACCGTACGCACGGCTTCTGGCGGCGTCGGATGACGCACGAGACCACCGTGCATCGGGTCGATGTCCAAGCTGCCGCCGGAGAGCAGGTGGGTCCGCTCGACCCCGACGTTGCCCTCGATGGAATCGATGAATTGCTGTTCCTCTGGTTCAGCCATCGCCTCGCTGAGCTGAGAATGTTCTCGCCGCAGGATGGAGCGGTCGCGCTGTCTGCTGGAGACCGACACTGGCTGGCGATCTTCGAGCGGGGCCAGTGCCTCGCTCGGCGGGTAGACGGCGCCGAAGCGCGCTCGGCAGCGGCCATGGTCAGCGGAAACCCCACGGAGGTCTACCTCTGGTCATGGGGGCGGCTGCCCGACCAGTCGATCCGAATCTCCGGCGATCAGGAGGTCGTTGCCCAGCTCTGGACGCTCCTTCGCCCCGCTACGCAGTAATCCACGGCGTCAGCTGACCCATGACGTCAGGCTCGTAGCCGCAGTCCCTGCGGGGTGGTGCGGAAGCCAGCGTCCCGCAGCAGCCCGGCCAGGGCTGATCCCAGCGCCGACTCACCGTCGGCGCGCTGGACCGACAGGGAACCGAGCCAGCCTTGCTGGACTGCGGCTGCAAGGCTTCCCACGGCGGCACGCAACGACGGGGTGTGCTCGGTGAAGGACAACAGCGACCTGCCCCCGCGCTCGATGTAGAGCACGAGACCACCGTCGACGAGGACGACCAGGGCACCTGCCTTGCGCCCCGGACGATGTTTCACGTCGCCGATCGTGGGCGGCCACGGCAGTGCCGCACCGTAGGGCTGGGCGGGATCGGCGGCGGCCAGCACGACCGCGCAGCCGGCATCCTCGTCGTGTTGTCCCACCGCGCGCAGCCGATCTATCGCGCCGGGAACGGCGAACTGGGCGGCACCAAGACCCTCGACAACGTACCCGCGTCGGCACCGGCCGGACTCCTCCATCACCCGCAGCACCTTGTACACCGCGGCGAAGCCCCCGGTCACCCGCTCGGTGTCCAGTGCGCCCCGGGTGAGTACCCCGTGGCGTTCCAGGAACGCCTCAGCCCGGGCATGGGCTCGGCGGGTGGGCTCGACCTCCGGCGAGGGTGCCAGTGACCAGCGTCCGGCTGCGGTCGGGGGGCCGGTGCGCGACGGCATGGACGGGCGACCCACCCGCATCCGGGAGTAGCGTCCACGCGGCGCTGACCGGCGTGGTCGGTGTGCGGCCGACGGCCTGGATACCATGGCCCGCAGCGGCCCAAGCGAATCGCTGGTGAGCAGCCCCGTCCACACCAGATCCCACAGCGCAGCTACCAGATCGGTGTCACGGGGCACCGGCTCGCCGTCAGCAAGCAGGTGTTCGCCGGCACGGTCGGCGAGTTGTCGGTAGAACAGGGCGCCACTCCCGGCCGAGCCCCCCGCCGGGGACCAGCCCAGTGCGTTCAGCAGGGCGCGGTGCGGCGGGGTCAGGTCCCGGGGCTCGGCGAGGTCGGGCAGCAGCAGCTCGGCGAGGTCGGTCGGGGCCAGCGCGATCCACCCGTCGCCACCGACCAATGCGCCGCACCCGGTCCAGGTCACCTCACCGGAGGTGGTGAGCGCGTCGAGCAGCGCGGGGGAGTAACCCGGCAGCCGAGCCGGGAGGATCAGCGACTCCAGCGCGCTGGCCGGCATCGGTGCCCCGGCCAGCTGCTCCACCACACTGAGCACGTCGTCCGGGGTGGGTGCGTTGCCTAACCGTCGGTGTCCGGTCTCGCCGCGTTGTGCCCTGATGCCGTGCCAGGCGGGCATGAACCGTCCCAGCGCCGCCTGCTCGACCGGTTCCACCTCGGCTCGCAACCGGGCCAACGACGCCCGCCGCAGCCGCCGCAGCACTTCAGCGTGGCAGTACTCGGTGCCCGCACCGCCGGATTCGACCGGGCGCAGCTCCCCGCGGATCAGGGTCCCGTTTCCCGTCATCCGGTCCAGCAGCGCCTTGACCACCGCGACTCCCAGCCCGAAGCGGGCCGCGGCCGCGGCGGCGGCGAAGGGGCCTCGGGTGCGGGCGAAGCGCAGCAGGAGATCGCCGAGCGGATCGGGAACCGGTTCGGTGAACGCCTCCGGCACGCCCACCGGCAAAGCGGTACCGAGGCCGTCGCGCACCCGCCCGGCGTCTTCGATCGCGATCCATCGGTGCTGCCCGGCCATCCGCACGGTGATCGCCCGACGGGTCGCACCCAGTTCGGCGAGCCACTCCGGAGCCACCCCGCGCAGCGCTGCCTCGGCTTCGGTGAGGTCGCCCAGCGTGCGTAACAGATCGGCGGTGCTCTCGACGTCGCGGGCGTGGCGGTCGGGATCGAGCCGCTGGAGCTGCGCCTCGACCTCGGTGAGCACCTCGGGATCGAGCAGCTCGCGGATCGCCTCCGAGCCCAGCAGCTCGGCGAGCAGCGTGGAGTCCAGGCGCAGTGCGGCAGCTCGGCGCTCCGCGAGGGGGGCGTCGAGCTCGTAGAGGAACATCCCGACGTAGCTGAAGAGCAGCGACCGGGCGAACGGGGATGGCGAGGGAGTGGCGATCTCCACCACCCGCACCCGGTGGGCCTGCACGTCCGACATCAGCTCGCGCAGCCCGGACAGGTCATAGACATCTTGCAGGCATTCCCGCATGGCTTCCAGCACCACGGGGAACTGCTCGTACTTCGAGGCGACGGCCAGCAGTTGCGCCGAGCGTTGGCGCTGCTGCCACAGCGGGGTACGGCGCGCGGGATCGCGACGGGGCAGCAGCAGGGAACGGGCGGCGCACTCGCGGAACCGAGAGGCGAACAGCGTGGAGCCACCCACCTCGGCGATCACCAACTGCTCCACGTCATCGGGGTCGAGCAGCACATCCTCGGCGGTCGGCATCACCTCGGCCCCTTCGGCGTCCAGGGCGTCCGGCAGCCGCAACACGATCCCGTCGTCCGCGCTGACGACCTGCGCCTCCACACCGCGCCGTTCCCGCAGCCGGGCGCCGATCGCCAGCGCCCATGGGGCGTTGACCTGCGCGCCGAATGGAGAGTGCACCACCATCCGCCAGTCGCCCAGCTCATCGCGGAACCGCTCCACCAGCACGGTGCGGTCGTCGGGCACGTGTCCGGTGGCGTCACGCTGCTCGCGCAGATAAGACAGCAGATTGTCGGTCGCCCAGTCGTCGAGCCCGGCGCGGCGAGCACGCTCGGCGGCCGCCGCCGTCGGGGCGGCGGCCAGTTCGCGGACGAACGCGCCCAGCGCCCGGCCCAGTTCGAGTGGACGGCCGGGCGCGTCGCCCTTCCAGAAGGGCATTCGGGCCGGCTCACCGGGGGCGGGTACCGCGATGACCCGGTCACGGGTGATGTCCTCGATCCGCCAGGCGCTGGAGCCCAGCAGGAAGGTGTCACCCACCCGGGACTCGTAGACCATCTCCTCGTCGAGCTCACCGACTCGTGAACCCACCCCGTCCGCCCCACCCGGGGTCATCACCAGGAACAGACCCCGATCGGGGATGGTGCCGCCGGAGGTGACCGCGAGTCGCTGCGCACCGGGCCTGCCGCGCAGCTCATCGGTTACCCGGTCCCACACGATCCGCGGTCGTAACTCGCCGAACTCCTCGGAGGGGTATCGGCCGGCGAGCATGTCCAGCACCGCGTGCAGCGCCGAGTCGGGCAGCGCGGCGTACGGCGCCGCGCGGCGGACCAGCGCGGTCAGATCGTCGACGGTCCACGGCTCCACGGCCACCATCGCGACGATGTGCTGGGCGAGCACGTCCAGGGGGTTGCGGGGGTAGCGCAGCGCCTCGATCGCTCCCCCGGCCATCCGTTCGGCGATCACCGCGCAGGAGACCAGGTCACCGCGGAACTTCGGAAACACCACCCCCCGGGACACCGCACCGACCTGATGCCCCGCCCGGCCGACCCGCTGCAGTCCCGACGCCACTGTGGGCGGTGCCTCCACCTGCACCACCAGGTCCACCGCGCCCATGTCGATGCCGAGCTCCAACGACGAGGTGGCCACCACGCAGGCCAGGCGACCCGACTTGAGCTCCTCCTCGACCAGGGTCCGCTGCTCTCGGGACATCGAGCCGTGGTGCGCCTTGGCGATCACCTCGCTGCGTTCCCCGCTGAAGCCCGCTGCGACGTCCGACTGCGCCATGATCTGCGCAGGCATGCGCGTCGGCCGAACCAGTGGTTCCTCAGCCTGGCCGGTGGTCAGTTCGTTGAGCCGGGCGGTGAGCCGTTCGGCCAGCCGTCTCGAGTTGGCGAACACGATCGTCGAACGATGCTCGCGCACCAGTTCCAGGATGCGGCACTCCACCGCCGGCCAGATGGAGGCGTGCCGCCCCGCACCGGCTGTCGATCCGTCCACCTCGCCAGTGGGCTCGCCGAGAGCGCTCATGTCCTCGACCGGCACCTGAACGCAAACCTCGATGGTCTTGGATGTGGCCGGTTGCACGACGCTCACCGGCCGTCCGCCGGTCAGGAATGTGCTTACCTCATCGATCGGGCGAACGGTCGCGGACAGTCCGATTCGCTGGGCCGGGCGCGCCAGCAGCGCGTCGAGCCGTTCCAGCGACAGCGCAAGATGTGCTCCTCGCTTGGTGCCCGCCACCGCGTGCACCTCGTCGAGGATCACGGTTTGGATGCCTCGCAATGATTCCCGCGCGGCCGAGGTGAGTAGCAGGAACAGCGATTCAGGGGTAGTGACCAGCACGTCGGGTGGGGTGCGGGCGAAGGCGCGGCGCTGCTCGGCCGGGGTGTCACCGGTGCGCATCCCCACCCGGATATCCGGTTGGGGCAGCTCCAGCCGGTGGGCAGCCTGCCGGATGCCGGTCAGGGGTGAGCGCAGGTTGCGCTCGACGTCCACCGCCAGGGCCTTGAGCGGGGAGATGTAGAGCACCCGGCAGCGCTGTTCTGGCTCCATTGGCGGACCGGCGACGGCCAGCCGGTCCAGTGCCCACAGGAACGCCGCGAGGGTCTTGCCGGAACCGGTCGGAGCGATGACCAGCGCGTGCTCACCTGCCGCCGCAGCCCGCCAGGCGCCTTCCTGCGCCGGGGTCGGCGCGACGAAGGCCCCCGCGAACCAGTCCCGGGTGGCGGGGGAGAACAGCTCGAGCACGTCCACGACACCATCATGGCTGGCGGCCCTGACAGTTCCGGGCCTACTGATCAGACATTCCTGCGACGACCATGGTTGAGCCCAGCACGCCCTCCCGGTGTGCGGTGGTTGGCGGTAGTGCTCAGCGTGCCCAGTGGGGGCTGGTCAAGCACCGCTGGGAACGTCGGGAACCGAAAGTTGCAGCGCGTGCCCGTTCAGTCGTGCTACTTTTTGCTTGTGCGAGCAAGAAAGGGCTCGGCTGAGCAACGGGGACGGACGTTCACGGAGACCGCGCGACGGGCGCAGATCGTGCAGGCCGCCATCGAGACGATCGCTGAGCTCGGCTATGTCCGGACGTCGTTCAGTCGGATCGCCAAGCGGGCCGGGCTGAGCAGCACCGGGTTGATCTCCTACCACTTCGCCGGGAAGGACGAGCTGATGTGCGCGGTCACCACCGAGGTGATGAGCTCGTTCACGGCCTTCGTGCTGCCTCGCATGCAGGCACAACACACGAAGGCGGACGAGCTGCGCGCGTTCATCGAGTCCAATGTGGACTTCATGCGCACGCACCGAACGCAGCTCGTCGCCCTGCTGGACATCATGGCCAGTGCCCGCCGTGACGACGGCAGTCCCCTGCACGGGGCGGGGGTGGCCGAAGCCGACCTGACGAAGTTGGCCGAGTTCCTGCGGGAGGGCCAGCAGACCGGTGAGTTCCGGCGGTTCGACCCGCGGGTGATGGCCGTGGCGATCATGTCGCTGCGCGATGGCGTGCTCCGTGCCCTGGCCGCCGATCCGACTCTCGATCTCGAGGTCTACGAGCGTGAGTTGGTGGCGTTGGTCGCGCGCGCAACGAGGAAGGAAGCGCAGTGATGAAGCGGATATCGGTGGCCGCGCTGGTCTGTGTCGCCGCGCTGTCGGCGTGCTCATCGTCGGTGCAGGAGGGTGGCCAGATGAGTCCCGGTGTGATCGTGACCACGGATGCCGGGCCGGTGCGGGGCACTGCGGCCGAGGGCTACCGGCTCTTCCAGGGCATTCCGTTCGCTACGCCGCCGGTCGGGGAGTTGCGCTGGGCGCCCCCGCGGCCGGTGACACCGTGGACGCAGCCCCGCGATGCCACCCAGCCGGGCAACGTCTGCGCGCAGGTGGCTTCCCACGTCGCCGACATCGCCAGTGAGAACGAGGACTGTCTCTACCTCAACGTCACCGCTCCCGAATCGGCCCAGCGGCTGCCGGTCGTGGTGTGGATCCACGGTGGTACCGGGGCCAACGGTGCGGGCAGCTATTTCGACGCCCACCGGCTCGCCCTCGGCGGAGACGTCGTGGTGGTGACGATCAACTACCGGTTGGGGATCTTCGGTGGGTTCGGGTATCCCGGGCTGGACGGCTCGGGTACCTTCGGGCTGGCCGATCAGCAAGCCGCACTGCGGTGGGTGCAGCGCAACATCGCCGCCTTCGGTGGTGATCCGGACAACGTGACACTGTTCGGTGAGTCCTACGGCGCGTTGGCCACCACCGCCCACCTGACCTCGCCGAGCGCCCAGGGGTTGTTCCACCGGGCCGCGATACAGAGCGGTCTGGCCTTGTTCGACTACCCCCCCGGCACGATCATGCCCGGCTCACCCGCGGTGCCCTCGGTGTGGATTTCCCCTTCCGAGATGGACGAGCTGGGATCGTTGATGGCCGGCGAGCTGGGTTGCCCCGATCCTGCCACCGCGGTGCAGTGCTTGCGGGGGCTACCGGCACGCGATCTGCTACCGCTGAACTCGGTGTTCACCCGCTACGCCCACGGCACCAGTGTTCTGCCGGAGGATCCGGTGCAGGCCCTGCGGGGTGGCCGGTTCCACCGTGTACCGGTGATCTCCGGTGCTACCCGGGACGAGCACCGGCTCTTCACCGCGGTGTTCTACGACCTGATGGGTCAGCCGGTCACCGCCGAGGGCTATCCCCAGTTGTTGCGCGACGCCTTCGGTCCTGCGGCCGACTCGGTGGCGACGCAGTACCCGCTCGGTTCCTACGACTCACCGAGCCTGGCCTGGTCGGCAGTGGTGACCGACCGGTTGTGGGCGCTCGCAACGGCCGAGCAGAACCGGTTGTTCGCCGCCCATACCCCGACCTACGCCTATGAGTTCGCCGACGGTGAGGCACCACCCATCGTGGAGTTCCCCCCCGGGTTCCCGCCCGGTGCGCATCACTCCAGCGAGGTGTTCTATCAATTCGACGAACCGGGCACCGGCGAGTTCGGTGGCACCGCAGGCGAGTTCACTCCCGATCAACGGCTGTTGGCCGAGCAGATGAATTCCTACTGGGTGAACTTCGCGCGCACCGGTGATCCCAACGGTTCGGACCTGCCGCCCTGGGAGCGCTTCGGCACTGCCGAATACGTCCAGTCCCTGGCCCCCGGCCCGGAAGGAATTCACTCCGTCGACTACGCCACCGAGCACCGGCTCGCTTTCTGGGCCGCCCTGTCCTGACGCCACCGAACCCGGATCTCGCACAGTCTTGGATCGAAGCCGAGCAACCCCACTACCGCTGGCGTGATCACGACCAGTGACGACGTCAACGATTCGGTCTCAGCGCTGTCCCCGAACGGTACTCACCGGATTTGCCTGCCCAGCCGTTTGCCTGTCCTATTGTTGTGGATGCGATGAACCGCCACTCCAGCTGATGACGGTGTCAACGGAATTCACGACCGCCTGAACTGTCGTGATGATTAATCTCATCAGCCAGAAGAGTGCCACCACTCCTACCAGAATCCTCATGTTCCCTCGCTCTCCTGAGTCGTCCCCGGGCAGTTACATGATGCATGATCAAATTACATTGCGCAGTGCCTGGTCGACTACGCCGTCGAGCACCGGTTTCCTACTGGACCGTTGTGCTCAGCGTCAGTGTGGGCTGGCCGTCAGCCGGGTCGGCGAGGTGATGAACCACCGCTGCTCCACCATGGGTTGCCCTCGTCCATCGACCAGCGACGAGGGCCGTGCTGCTGAACGTCGCGGAGGTGCTGCGCGGTCTCACCGATGGTCGAGGAATTCTCAAGGCAAGTGGATGAGCTGCTCTGCGGGCGGCTGAGTGTGCCGGGCCAGTAGCGTCACGGTGATGCCGGGTGCGATCTGCTGTCTTCCCGTGGGGACGAATCCGCGCTTTCGGTAGAGGGTCAGCGCGGGGGCGTTGACGGTACCGGTGGAGACGACCGTTCGTTCTGCTGGCTCGAGAGCATCCAGGCCATCGAGGAGTGAGGTGGCGATACCGGATCGGTGTGCCCGTGGGTGCACCATCAGGCGGCAGATGTCCAGCGTGGCGCCGTCCGGCCGTATCCAGGACACCGCACCGGTGAGGCCCGCCTCGCCATACACCCCCAGGAAGGATTCTCCGCAGGCCCGCAGCTCACCCCAGGACTCGTGCAGCGGCGGGATACCGCCGTATCCGATCAGCTCAGCCTCCACGGCGTAGGCCACCCGTTGGAGTTCCCAGATCTGCCGGATGGTGTCCTCATCGGACAGCTCAAGCCTTCTCGGGTCGGCCACCTCATCAGCTTAGGTCTGGACAGCCTTCGCTATGCAGCGGTCGTATCAAGGTGTGTTCACATCTCGACATCGGGCCTGGGCCAGGGGGATCGGTTTCTGGCGCAGCATTTCGGTGAGCTCCCTGGCGCGTCCCCAGGAGAGGCTGACATCGGCTCCGCCGTGGCCGTGGTTATGGGCGATGATCGCTCCATTGGGGTGATGTTGAAGTTCGACTCGGATGTGCGGGCGGGGTGGCCGCAACCAGGCGAGGTGGTCGATGATCTGGGCGTCGGCGAGGCAGGTTTCCATGCGGATGCAGGGATCGAGGATGGCTCGGCCGGTGGCGGAATCGGGGTCGCGGTCCACTTGCCGGGGGAGGGGGTGAACTTGGGTGTCGAGCACTCGGCTATGCATTTCTATCGGCCCAGTCCAGCACGACCGTCGACGAGGATCTTGCGTAGCCGGCCCACGTCGGCCATGCGTTGCTCGGCCAGGTGGTCGGCTGCCACGGCCGGGGGCACCCCGTCCTGCTTGGCCAACTCGAAGATCGAACGGGTGGTGTGGAAGATGCCGGCGACCCTGGCGCGGGCACGCTCGAAGTCGAAGCCGCCGATCTCGTCGGCGACCTGGATGACGCCCCCGGAGTTCACCACGTAGTCGGGGGCATAGAGAATTCCCCGCTCATCGAGCAGCTTCTCCACCCCGGGATGCTCCAGCTGGTTGTTCGCGCCGCCACAGACGATCTTGGCCGACAACGCGACGACGGTGGCATCGTCCAGCGCCCCGCTGAGCGCGCACGGAGCGTAGACGTCGATCGGTCCCTGGATCAGGGCTGCCGTGTCGGCCGCCACGGCGATCTCGGGATATCGGGCGATGATCCGCGCGATCGCCGGCTTGTCGACGTCGGCGACGATGATCTGCGCCCCGTCGGAGAGCAGGTGTTCGACAAGGTGTCGGCCGACCTTGCCGACCCCGGCGACGCCCACCCGACGACCACGAAGCGTGGGCTCACCCCAGACATGCTCGGCAGCCGCGCGCATCCCCTCGAAGACCCCGAACGCGGTGAGTATCGAGGAATCCCCCGCGCCGCCGTGGACGCTGGACCGTCCGGTGGTGAACTCGCATTCGCGGGACACCACGTCCATGTCCTCGACGTAGGTGCCGACGTCGCACGCGGTGATGTAGCGCCCGCCCAGCGACTGGACGAACCGCCCGTAGGCACGCAGCAGCGCCTCGCTCTTGTGCCGCGGTGGGTCGCCGAGGATGACGGCCTTGCCTCCACCATGATCGAGCCCCGCGAGCGCGTTCTTGTAGGACATGGCCCGGGAGAGATTCAGCACGTCGGCCAGCGCGTCCGCCTCGTTGGCATAGGGGTGGAAGCGGGTGCCGCCCAGTGCTGGACCCAGCGCTGTCGAGTGGATCGCGATGATGGCGCGGAGCCCGGTGGGCTCGTCACGGCAGAACACGATCTGTTCGTGGTCGCTAGACCGGAATACGTCTGTCACGGTGATGGGAACTCCCCTCTGCTCGGTGGCGTATGTGGTGCCCTCGGAGCTACTTCGAGCCTAGGACTCCGCACCCGGTGGCCGCCCCGCAACCACTGCGATAGGGGGATGGCACCATCTGGGTGGGGTACGTGAACACGACGAGGGGAGCGAAAATGCGGGTCACCGGAGTCGGACACGCCGGGCTGTTCATCGAGACCCATGCCGGCAGCGTGCTGTGCGATCCGTGGGTCACTCCGGCCTTCTTCGGCTCGTGGTTTCCCTTCCCGGACAACAGTGACCTGGACTGGGCCGCTCTGGGGCAGGCCGACTACCTGTATGTCTCGCACCTGCACCGCGACCACTTCGATGTCGAGCTGCTGCGCCGCCACGTGCGCAAGGACATCACGGTGTTGCTGCCCGACTATCCGACCGACGAGCTGGAGCGCGAGCTCGCCACCCTCGGCTTCGGCACCTTCCTGCGCACGGGCAACGGCGAACCGGTGGAGCGCGACGGGCTGCGCATCATGATCACATCGCTGACCGGGCCGAGCGACGGGCCGATCGGTGACTCGGCGCTGTCGCTGGACGACGGACGGACCGTGTTGCTCAACCAGAACGACGCGCACCCGCTGGACATCGAGGTGCTCCGCGAGTTCGGCGACGTGCACGGCTACTTCACCCAGTTCTCCGGGGCCATCTGGTGGCCGATGGTCTATGACCTGCCCGAGGGCGCGAAGAGGGAGTTCGCCCGTCGCAAGCGGACCGGTCAGAGTGATCGGGCGCTGCGCTACATCGACGCCGTCGGTGCCGCGCACGTGTTCCCCACCGCCGGTCCCCCCTGTTTCCTGGACGAGGAGCTCTTCGCCGTCAACGGCCTCGGCCGGGATGGGGAGAGCATCTTCACCGATCAGGCCGAGTTTCTCGCCGAGCTGCAGGTGGCCCGGCCCGACGTCTCGGCGCATCTGCTGTTGCCCGGCAGCGTGGCTGAGTTCGACGGCCCTCGTTGTGAGCTGACCCACCGGCATTCGGCGGCTGAGATCGAGCACATTTTTCAGCACAAGACCGTCTACCTGCGTGAGTACCAGACCCGCGCGCAACCGGCCCTGGCACGGGAGCGGGCCAGTCGGGCACCGGTACCCGCCGACCTGCTCGAACAGCTCAAGGACTGGTGGGAGCCGTTGCTCAAGCGGGCCGAGAACATCTGCGCCGGTGTCGGTGGCCCGGTTCGCCTCGACGTCGGCGAGCGCCCGTTGGTGATCGACTTCACCGCCCGTGAGGTTCGGGACTTCGCCGGTGAGCATTGCCGCTACCGGCTGTCCACGTCGGCGGATCTGATCGCCACCAATCTGGCTCGCCGTGAGGTCGACTGGTCGAACAGCCTTTTCCTCTCGCTGCGGTTCCGGGCCAGCCGGGTCGGGCAGTACAACGAGTTCGTCTACATCTTCTTCAAGTGCCTGTCCGTCGAGCGCATCGACTACGTCGAGAACTGGTACGAGGAGCGCGGCGATGACGGCGCGGACATCGAACTCGACGGCTGGCAGGTGCAACGCCGCTGCCCGCATCTGCGAGCCGACCTGGCGAAGTTCGGCAGCGTCGAGGACGGGGTGCTCACCTGCGCCCTGCACGGCTGGCGTTTCGACCTCGCCAAGGGTCGCTGCCTGACCGCTGCCGGCCACGAAATACGCGCCTCGCGCCTGTGATGGCCGCCCGGTGATGTCGCTCAGCGGCCCCGCTGCTGCCACCACCAGCGCAAGAGCACCACCAGCGCGGCCAGCAGGCCCAAGAGGATCACAAGCTGTCCCGCGGGGGAGGACAGCCCGGTGGGGTCGGCTTGGGCGAGCACCCCAGCACGGTATCTCTGGGTGCCCCCTACGCTGAAGGGGTGCGGACAACCCATTTCCGGCAGCTGATGGACGAGGAGTTCGGTCCGATCCGGGCTGCCGCGCTGGCTCATGACCATGTGTTCGCCGAACTCGGTGGTCGCACCGTGGACGGCGCCCTGGAGGCCGGGATCGACGCCAAGCAGGTATGGGCCGCAGTCTGCACCGCCTTCGACGTCCCCGAAGCCCGCCGCTAACCCCCATCCCCCGCGTGTCCGTCCCTTATGCACGGTGTGTCCGTCGCTCGTGCACGGTGTGTCGGTCCCTCCTGTACGCCTGGCTTCAGGGGCGCGGCAGAGTAACGCACCGGCGTGTCACTCAGGATCTCGAACACTTGTTCGTCTAGGCTGTTGTCCACAACCGGATCCGCTGTCCACAGATCCGGCCCACGCCGCCGCGAAGTGTCGGTCCCATCGCCTAGCGTCGGTATTGACCCAGAAGAACTCGATCAACGAGGGTGGACCCTACAGATGGCACCAGCACCGGACCGGGAGAAGGCGCTCGAGCTCGCCTTGGCCCAGATCGATAAACAGCACGGCAAGGGCTCGGTGATGCGCCTCGGCGATCAGGGCCGAGCGCCCATCGAGGTGATCCCCACCGGGTCCATCGCGTTGGACGTGGCGCTGGGTATCGGGGGCCTGCCCCGAGGCCGGGTGATCGAGGTCTACGGGCCTGAGAGCAGCGGAAAAACCACGATCGCGCTGCATGCGGTGGCCAATGCTCAGCGAGCCGGTGGGATCGCCGCGTTCATCGACGCAGAGCACGCGTTGGATCCCGACTACGCCAAGGCGCTCGGAGTGGACACCGACGCCCTACTGGTCTCCCAGCCCGACACCGGGGAACAGGCGTTGGAGATCACCGATATGCTGATCCGCTCCGGCGCATTGGATGTCGTGGTCATCGACTCAGTGGCTGCTCTGGTGCCGCGAGCGGAGATCGAAGGCGAGATGGGTGACTCGCATGTCGGCCTACAGGCCAGGCTGATGAGTCAGGCGCTACGCAAGATCACTGGTGCCCTGAGCAACTCGGGTACTACGGCCATCTTCATCAACCAGCTTCGGGAGAAGATTGGGGTCTTCTTCGGCTCCCCGGAGACCACCACGGGTGGCAAGGCATTGAAGTTCTATGCCTCGGTGCGGCTGGACATTCGCCGGATCGAGACGCTCAAAGACAGTGGTGACGCGGTTGGCAACCGAACTCGCGTGAAGGTGGTGAAGAATAAGTGCTCGCCTCCTTTCAAACAAGCAGAGTTCGACATTCTTTACGGTCATGGGATCAGTAAGGAGGGTTCGCTGATCGATATGGGTGTTGACCAGGGTGTGGTCCGTAAATCGGGTGCCTGGTACACCTACGAGGGTGACCAGCTTGGCCAGGGCAAGGAGAACGCCCGCAAGTTCCTGGGAGACAATCCGGACATCGCTAATGAGATCGAGAAACGGATCAAGGATAAGCTCGGTATCGGTGCAAAGCTGGACGATGACGGGACGGTGGCGGCTCCGGTGGACTTCTGATGCTCCCCGCCGAGACGCAGGCACGCGGTATCTGTCTGACGTTGCTCACCGCGCGACCGCGCAGCCGGGCAGAGCTCGCGGAGGCATTGCGTCGAAAAGGATTTTCCGAAGAGGTCAGTGAATCAGTTCTCGATCGTCTCGGCGAGGTGGGTTTGGTCGATGATGCCTCCTTCGCCGAGACGGCGGTCTACTCCGGGCGAACTCACCGGCATCTGGGCAGACGCGCGCTGAGCGCGGAGCTCCGACGTAGGGGAGTGCCCGACGGGATCGCCCGCGAAGTGGTGGCGGCGGTGCCGCCTGAGGACGAGGAGCAACGTGCCCGTGAACTGGTCCGGCGCAAGCTACGCGCGGGCATCGGGCAAGATCCCAGCGTCTTGGCACGCAGACTGGCCGGGATGCTGGCCCGCAAGGGCTACTCCGAAGGTCTGACCTGGCGCGTCGTGCGGGACGAACTTGGTCCGTGCGATTGGGCCGGAGAAGGAAAAGGTGATCCGAACCCCGACTGATTGTCCTCAGAAGCGATGAACTCGACGCCGGATGGGAGATCGTTACGGACGCGGGCGTCAGCCAGCAAGCTCAGTAGGGTGGACCGGAACTCTTGGGCTGCCCGGGTCGGGTGCATGTCAGTGCGGTGGGCCAGCGCGACCGTGCGAGTGGGAACCGGAGGCACGAATGGCACGCCGCGCAACTCGGGTCGTCCTGCCAGGACCATGCTGGGGACCACCGCAATCCCGAGTCCGGCTTCGACGAAGGTGAGCACTGCATCCATCTCGCCCCCCTCGATGGCGAACTGGGGTTGGAACCCGGCGCGGTGGCAGGCCACCAGCGTCATCGACCTCAGGTCATAGCCTTCCCGGAACATCACCAACGGCCGGTCCCGGAGGTCCTCGATTCGGAACGAGTCGAGGGGGAGGTCCATGGTGCGCGGTACCGCCACTGTCAGCTGCTCGCGCAGGATGGGTGCGGTGTCCAGGGTGGGATCCCCTCGGTGCAGCGGAGAGGTGATCACCGCCAGGTCGATGGCTCCTTCCGCGACCTGCCGCACCAGGTCCCGGGAGCCACTTTCATCAATGATGAGCTGCAGGCCGGGATAACGGGCGTGGAACCGGGCGAGCGCGTCGGCCAGCAGGCCGGTGCACAGGCTGGGGGTAGCCCCCAGCCGCAGCCGCCCCTGGCGTAGCCCAGCCAGCTCGTTGATCTGCAGTCGAGCCATCTCGACGTCGGCCAGGATCCGTTTCGCGAAAGGAACGAGCGCCTCACCGGCGGGCGTGAGGCTCACATTGCCCCGGGCCCGGTGAAACAGCTCACTGCCCAGCTCACGCTCGAGGTTGTGGATCTGCTTGCTCAGCGAGGGCTGGGCGACATGGGAAAGTTCCGCGGCACGGGTGAAGTGGAGTGCCCGTGCCACCGCAAGAAAGTAGACCAGCTGCTGCAGTTGCACCCCGATAGCCTAGAGCTATCGTATCGAGCGTCACCATATCTTTGACCTGTGCCTCCAGTCCCCTTACCGTTTGAGAAGCCGCCTGACCGAGAGCTGACGGTCCACCGGCCGATCGCCCCGGACAGCAACGCCGGCGTCGCCGAGCGACCGAGCACGTCACCACCTAGTCTGCGCCACCGAGCCGAATCGATGTCATGACCACTACCGCACCCTCTCCATCGTCCGGGGCTGCCCGGCCCGGACGGGCAGTCATCGCTGGACGGACCCTGCGCAGCGACCGCTGGTGGCTCTCACCACTGGTGACGGCCGTCGTGCTGGGCTTCTTCATCGTCTACACGACGATCCGACTGTTCATGCGGGACTACTACTGGGTCGACGAGTACCACTACCTCACTCCGCTGTACTCGCCGTGTCTGAGCGATTCGTGCGCACCGGGTTCCTCCCACTTCGGCACGCTCCTGCCTGCGTTTCCGCTGGCTTTGCCCCTGCCGATCCTGATCTTTCCGATCCTCGCCGGGTTCCGAGCCAGCTGCTACTACTATCGCAAGGCCGGTTACCGGGCGTTCTTGCTCTCACCGCCGGCCTGTGCAGTCGCCGAGCCTGCGGGAAAGTACACGGGAGAGACCCGCTTTCCGTTGGTGTTGCAGAACCTGCACCGATATTTCTTCTATCTCGCCAGTGCGCTGCTATTGATCAACACCTATGACGCCGTGCTGGCGTTCTTCCCTGCCGGCGGCGGCTTCGGGGTGGGACTTGGCTCACTGATCCTGCTGATCAACGTGATCATGTTGTGGCTGTACTCGCTGTCCTGCCATGCCTGCCGGCACATTTTCGGCGGGCGACTCAAACACTTCTCCAAACACCCCGTGCAATACTGGTTCTGGACCCAGCTTTCCAAGCTCAACGGTCGCCACATGCAGTTCGCCTGGACATCGCTGATCACGGTGATGCTCACGGACTTTTACATCATGGCGGTGGCTGCGGGCTGGCTCGTGGACCTGCGCATCTTCAACTGACGAGGATCCCATGACCGAAATAGAGCGGCATGACTACGACGTCGTGGTGATCGGCGCTGGCGGCGCCGGGCTGCGCGCTGCGATCGAGGCCCGCGAGTTGGGCAAGCGTACCGCTATCATCTGCAAGTCCCTGTTCGGCAAGGCGCATACCGTGATGGCCGAGGGTGGTATCGCGGCATCGATGGGCAATGCCAATCCGCGGGACAGCTGGCAGGTGCATTTCCGTGACACCATGCGCGGTGGCAAATTCCTCAACAACTGGCGCATGGCCGAGTTGCACGCGAAGGAAGCTCCGCAACGGGTATGGGAGCTGGAGACCTACGGCGCGCTGTTCGATCGCACCAGGGATGGAAAGATCAGTCAGCGAAACTTCGGTGGTCACGAGTATCCGCGACTGGCTCATGTGGGTGACCGCACGGGGCTGGAGCTGATCCGCACGCTGCAACAGAAGATCGTGTCGTTGCAGCAGGAGGATTTCGCCCAGCACGGTGACTACGAGGTCAACCTCAAGGTTTTCGCCGAATGCACCGTCACCGAATTACTCAAAGACGCTGATGCGATGTCCGGGGCAGTGGGGTACTGGCGCGAGACCGGCCGTTTCATCCGTTTCGACGCACCGGCCGTGATACTGGCCACCGGCGGGATTGGCAAGTCTTTCAAGGTCACCAGTAATTCCTGGGAGTACACCGGGGACGGGCATGCGCTCGCGCTGCGCGCGGGGGCGTCACTGATCAATATGGAGTGTGTGCAGTTTCACCCCACCGGGATGGTCTGGCCGCCCAGTGTCAAGGGGATCCTGGTGACTGAGTCAGTGCGTGGCGACGGTGGAGTGCTGCGCAATTCCGAAGGCAGACGGTTCATGTTCGACTACATTCCCGAAGTCTTCAAGGACAAGTACGCCACCACGGAGGCGGAGGCGGACCGCTGGTACGAGGATCCGGAGAGCAATCGCCGCCCGCCTGAGCTGCTGCCCCGGGACGAGGTCGCCCGGGCGATCAACTCCGAGGTCAAGGCGGGGCGTGGGTCGCCCCACGGTGGCGTCCTGCTCGACGTCTCCACCCGTATGCCCGCCGATGTCATCAAAAAGCGACTCCCCTCGATGTACCACCAGTTCAAGGAACTGGCCGACGTCGACATCACGGCCGAGGCCATGGAGGTGGGGCCTACCTGCCATTACGTGATGGGCGGCGTCGAGGTCGACGCGGACACTGCGGCGGCCTCGGTGGCGGGGCTCTTCGCCGCCGGTGAGGTCGCAGGCGGAATGCACGGCTCAAACCGGCTCGGCGGCAACTCGCTGTCTGACCTGCTCGTCTTCGGTCGGCGAGCCGGGCTCGGAGCGGCATCCTACGTGGATTCTCTCGGGGCAGTACTGCCGTCGAGCAGCGATGCCGACGTCCGTGCCGCGGTGAACCGCGCGGTGGCTCCCTTCGGCGAAGGCTCCGGCGAGGGCGTGGAGAATCCGTACACCCTGCACCAGGAGCTGCAGCAGGCAATGAACGATCTGGTCGGCATCATCCGCCGGTCCGACGAGATGGAGCTGGCCCTCAAAAAGCTCGATGAGCTGCGTCGGCGGGCCGAGCATATCGTTGTGGAGGGTCACCGCCAGTTCAATCCGGGTTGGCATCTGGCGCTGGATCTGCGCAACATGCTGGCGGTGAGCGAGTGCGTGACCCGGGCGGCGCTGCAACGAACCGAGAGCCGGGGCGGGCACACCCGTGAGGACTATCCCAGGATGGAACCCGAGTGGCGTCGGGTGGTGCTGGCGTGCACCCAGAGCGACGGCACCAGTTATGTCACACCCAGGGAGCAGGTCCCCCTGCGCGCGGACTTGATGGAACTGTTCGAACTCGATGAGCTGAAGAAATACTTCACCGCCGAGGAACTCCCGGAAGGGACCGACTGATGAGTTACCAACAGCTCTTCCGGGTATGGCGGGGTACCGCCGCCGGTGGGCAACTCGTCGATTTCGACGTGGAGGTCAACGAGGGCGAAGTGGTCCTCGACGTGATCCACCGCCTGCAAGCCACGCAGGTTCCCGACCTCGCGGTCCGGTGGAATTGCAAGGCGGGCAAGTGTGGGTCGTGTAGCGCTGAGATCAACGGCCGGCCGCGTCTGCTGTGCATGACCCGGATGTCCACACTGCCGCCTGAGCAGAGCGTGACCATCACCCCGATGCGGACCTTCCCCGTCATTCGGGACCTGGTCACCGACGTCTCGTACAACTACGAGAAGGCACGTGAGGTGCAGGCGTTCGTCCCGCCCAAGGGTGTCCAGCCAGGCGAATACCGGATGCAGCAGCGGGATGTGGAGCGCTCGCAGGAGTTCCGCAAATGCATCGAGTGCTTCCTGTGCCAGAACACCTGCCACGTGATCCGTGACCACGAGGAGAACAAGGAGAATTTCTCCGGGCCACGCTACCTGATGCGGATCGCCGAACTGGACATGCATCCCCTGGACGCGGCGGCCGAGCAAGGCGTGGACCGTCGGAAGGAAGCCCAGGACGAGCACGGCCTCGGCTTCTGCAACATCACCAAATGCTGCACCGACGTCTGCCCGGAACACATCAAGATCACGGACAACGCCCTGATCCCGATGAAGGAGCGAGTGGTCGACCTGCGCTTCGACCCGCTCGCCCGGCTGTTTCGCCGCAACCGAAGTTAGCTTCGATCATCGGATGATCGGCGGTTCGGGCACCGGAGTGCCGAGGTACTCGGCATAGAGGCGGGCCCAGGTGCCGTCGGCGATCGCGGTGCGCAGGACGGCGGTGACCCGCTGGCGAAGCACCTCGTCCTCTGGCGCCACGGCGATGCCGTACTCGGTGGTCCCCAGCGGATCGCCGACCAGCCGCAGCTCGCCGTTGGCCATAGCGGGCAGATGACGGAGCGCGAGATCATCGCCGATGATCGCCATGACGCTCTGGCCGAGCAGGTTCTCACAGGCCCCGAGACTGGCCCGGGTCGTCAGCCGGTCACCCAGCTTGCCTGCCAGTGTCTCGGCGGCCGGGGAGTTGCGGGGGGCGCACACCTCGCCGCGACCCAAGGTGTTCAGGCCGGTCACGGTGCTGGTGGCCGGCACAGCCAGCCGCAGCTCACTTTCCAGATAAGGGCCTACGATGCCCACCTCGGCGCCGCGCTGTGGAGTGATCGTGAACCCGCCGAGCGCCAGGTTCGCCTCCCCCCGAGTGAGCATGCCTACGGCCGTGTTTGTCGGCACGGGCTTGAAGATGGCTTCCGCAGGATCCGTCCCCAGATCGCGAGCGACCAGTTCGAGCAGGGCGATGTCGAATCCGACGTAGCCGCCCGCCCCAGGGGCACGCTCGGCCAGGCCAGGCGTTTCCTGGACCGCCACGGCGAGCCTGCCGTCCAGGATCAGGTCAGCGGTGAGCGGTCCGGTGCTCGCGGGAACTGTCGGGGTGACCTTGTCGAACGGGCTGCCCGCCACCGGGGGGGGACGGAACATCGCGGTGATCCCGTTGACAACCGAGCTCACCGCCCACAGGAGGGCGAACAGTAGAATCACCAGAATCAGGAGCAGGCAGCCGATCCGTCGTGGTCGCAACCATCCGCGGGCGTGCAGGGTGTGCAGCACCGTCCAGAGGCGGGTACCGCGCGACGGGCTGGGGCCCGGCGGCGGGTCTGGCCAGGGGTGCTGAAGCTGCCCCTCAGGCACGGATGATCATCTCGGCAAGGACACACACCGGCCTGACTTTAGCGACTCAGGGCTGTTAGGCGCCGAAATCTGTGGCCAGACTGGTCGCCGGGGGTGTCGGCGCTGCCGGACCACTTCGCCGGCGGCGCCGGTTCCGGCGTTCGAGGTAGCTGGCCAACCAGGACAGGGCCACACAGAGCGTGATGTAGATCGCGGCGATGACGAGCGCCGTGGGGATGATCGGACGCTCGAATTCGGTGAGACTGCCGAGGTAGCGCGCCGCGTCGAGCAGCTCGTGATAGGTGATGAGAAAGCCCAATGCGGTGTCCTTCAGCAGGACGACGAGCTGGCTCACGATCGTCGGCAACATGGCCCGGACCGCTTGGGGGAGCAGCACGGATCGCATCACCTGATTCTTGCGCAGTCCCAACGCGTACGCGGCCTCACGCTGACCGCGGGGTACGGCCAGTACTCCGGCTCGGAACACCTCGGCGAGTACTGAGCCGTTGTAGAGCATCAGGCCCACCACGAGGGACCAGAAAGCGCCGAGCTGGAGCCCGATCTGTGGTGCTGCGAAGTATAAAAAGAAGATCATGACGACCAGTGGGATCGCCCGGAAGAACTCGACGATCAGAAACGCCGGCGTGCGCAGCCAGGCATGCTCGGAGAGCCGTGTGACCGCGAACAGAAAACCGAATGCGAGAGCGAGTAAAGCTCCGACCAGGAAGGCTGACAGGGTCGCACCGAGCGCAGCGAGCAGCAGTAATTGGAGATTCTCGTAGAGTAGCCATTCCCACTTCTCACCGTCGAACTGGCCGGTGATCCAGAAACGATAAGCGATGAAGCCGAAGAGCGAAAAGATACCGAGAGTGGTCAGCACGTCCAGTGCTTTGTTCCGGCGCTGTGCCCGGGGCCCGGGCAGGTCGTAGAGCACCGAGCTCATCGGGCCACGCTCCATCGCTTCTCCAAGGTCCGCTGGGTCGCGGTCAGCGGGATGACGAGGATGAGGAACCCGATTGCGATCCACAACATGCCGATGAGCAACGATTCGCCGCGTTCGGACAGGGCCTGGGTGATCCGGCCTGCCTCCGCCACGGAGAAGCCGGCAGCGATCGTCGTGTTCTTCAACAGCGCGATGAGAATACTGGTCATCGGGGGAACCACGGACCTGACGGCCTGGGGGACGACGATCATGATCAGGGTCTGGACGAAGGTGAATCCCAGCGCTCGGGATGCCTCGGCCTGCCCCACGTCAACGGTGTTGATGCCAGACCGCACGACCTCGCACACGAATGCCGCGGTGTAGATGACCAGCGCGAGCACCGCCCTCGTGAAGAATGAGACGTTCACCAGTTCCAGGCGGGGATAGGCGAACGCAAAGAAGAAGAAGACCAGGGTGAGGGGAGTGTTGCGGACGATGTTGACGTATCCGGCCCCCACCCGGCGCAGTACCGGAACCGGGCTGACTCGCATCCCGGCCAACAGGGTCCCCAGCATGAGCGCGCCGATGGCGCCGAGGATGAAGAGCAGGATCGTATTCTGAAATCCTGTGATGAACAGGTCGCGGTTGTCCACCAGGAGTTCGATCACTCAGGGCTCCTCTTCGTACCGTGGTGGGCCACCGACGCTTGTCGTGGGCGGCCCACCACTCCAGTGCCGGTCAGTACCGGTCAACCGCGGGAGGCTGGGCTTGCGAGCCGGACTTCCCCAGTGTGCTGGTGTAGATCTGCTGCCAGGTGCCGTCCTCTGCGGCAGTTTCCAAAATATCGTTGATGCGATCGCGTAGGGCATTGTCCGCCAGTGGTAGGCCTACTCCGTAGGGCTCTTCGGAGAATGTATTGCCGACGACCTTGAGATTGTCCGGATCTTGTGCCGCATAGCCTTTGAGGATGGCGTCATCGGTGGTCACGGCGTCGACCTGCCCGGCGAGCAACTGATCCACGCACTGGGAGTAGGTCTGGAATTCGACGATCTGATCGGTGAGACCATCCTCGCGGATCCGCTGGATCGGCGTCGAACCGGTAATCGAGCAGACCCGCTTGCCCTGCAGCGTTTCGGGGCCGGTGATCGAGTTGTCATCGGCCTGGACCAGTAGATCCTGACCGGCGACGAAGTACGGACCGGCGAAGGATATCTGCTCCTTGCGGGCATCATTGATGGTGTAGGTACCGACGTAGTAATCGACCTGACCGTTGATGATCGCCTGTTCCCGGGACGCCGACGGGATCGCCTGGTACTCGATCTCGGTCTGGGGGTCGAACCCGAGCTCAGCCGCGATGAGTCGGGCGATCTCGATGTCGAAACCCTCGTAGTTGTTGGTCGTCGGGTTGAGGTAGCCCAGATTGGGCTGGTCGTTCTTGACTCCGATGACGACAGTACCGCGTTGGGTCATCCGGTCGAAGGTGGGCGAGCCCTCGACGGTGACGTTCTCGGCCACGCTCGGCATCGGTGGCCCCGTCCCGTCTCCACCTGGGGACGCCTCCCGGCCGCAGCCGCTCACTACGAGGCCACCGACCAGCAGGCCGGCCGCCATGGCGCGCAACTTCATTTCCCACTCCGTTCCTTGTTCCGCCGTTGCGCGGACGTCGGTTGACGCCCGTCGTCGCCCTGGGGGCTGTTTCGGTGGGACTTCACCGTCAGAGCTGTCTCATTCAGTGCGTCAGGATCTTGCTGAGGAAATCCTTGGCGCGTTCGGTGCGCGGCGCGGTGAAGAATTGATCGGGCACCGAGTCCTCGATGATCTCGCCTTCGGACATGAACACCACTCGGTGCGCGGCGCGGCGGGCGAAGCCCATCTCGTGGGTGATCACGAGCATGGTCATGCCCTCGCGAGCCAGCGACGTCATCACGTCGAGTACCTCCTGAACCATCTCGGGGTCCAGCGCCGAGGTCGGTTCGTCGAAGAGCATCACCTTGGGCTGCATGGCCAGTGCGCGGGCGATCGCCGCGCGCTGCTGCTGCCCGCCGGACAGTTGCGCCGGGTACTTGTCGGCCTGGTCGCTGATCCCGACCCGCTGCAGCAGGGCCATCGTGGCCTCGTGCGCCTCGCGTTTGCCGCTCCGGCGAACCTTGACCGGACCGAGCATCACGTTCTCCGCGATGGTTTTGTGGGCGAAGAGGTTGAACTGCTGGAAGACCATGCCGACATCGGCCCGCAGTCGGGCCAGCGCGCGGCCCTCCGCCGGCAGTGGGGAACCGTCCACCTCGATGCTGCCCTCGTCGATCGGCTCCAGCCGGTTGATGGTTCGGCACAGCGTCGACTTGCCGGATCCCGACGGCCCGAGTACCACCACCACCTCGCCCCGGGCGACTTCGAGGTCGATATCGCGCAGCACGTGCAGCGATCCGAAATGCTTGTTCACGCTGGCCATCCGGATCATCGGCGGGTCGGTCGATGCGGCGGAACTCACGCGGTCCTCCGGGGGTTGGCGAAGGCGTAGGGATCATCCATATCCGACACACTGTGACCAGTGGTCGGAAACACGTTGCAACTCTGTCACGATCCGCCACCCATCCGAGTCTTTTCTGGCGTTGTTTGACTTTTGGTAACCGAGGTGGGTCGGCGGCCGGTCGGCGCCCAGCCGTACCCTGACCTGGTGAGGAAACCGTGTCGCCGATGACAGCGAGCACTGAGCAGCGCCCGCGTAGTTACCGCGTGCGCACTTACGGCTGCCAGATGAACGTCCACGACTCGGAGCGACTGGCCGGGCTGCTCGAGGCAGCCGGTTATGTCGTCGCGGGGCAGGATGAGACGCCGGACGTGATGGTGCTCAACACCTGCGCGGTCCGGGAGAACGCCGACAATCGGCTCTACGGCAATCTTGGGCAACTCCGTCCGGTCAAGCGGACGCACCCCGGGATGCAGATCGCCGTCGGCGGCTGTCTGGCTCAGAAGGACCGCGGTGAGATCACGCGGCGGGCTCCCTGGGTCGACGTGGTGTTCGGCACGCACAACATCGGCTCGCTGCCGGTGTTGCTGGAGCGGGCTAGACACAATCACCTCGCGCAGGTGGAGATCGTCGAGTCCCTGGAGATGTTTCCCTCGGCGCTGCCGGCCAAGCGGGACTCCGCGCACTCCGCGTGGGTGTCCATCTCGGTGGGCTGCAACAACACCTGCACGTTCTGCATCGTGCCTTCGCTGCGGGGCAAGGAGGTCGACCGTCGTCCCGGCGAGGTGCTCGCGGAGGTCGAGGCGCTGGTGGCCGAGGGGGTACTGGAGGTGACCCTACTCGGACAGAACGTCAATGCCTACGGAGTGGGGTTCGGCGACCGGGGCGCGTTCGCGGATCTACTGCGGGCCTGCGGTCGGATCGACGGGCTCGAGCGGGTGCGGTTCACCTCGCCGCATCCGCGGGACTTCACCTCCGACGTCATCGACGCGATGGCGAGCACCTCCAATGTCTGTCACCAGCTGCACATGCCGTTGCAGTCCGGCTCGGATGTGGTGCTGGCCGCGATGCGCCGCTCCTATCGGGCACAGCGCTACCGGCGGATCGTTGACGAGGTGCGGGCGGCGATGCCCGACGCGGCGCTGTCGACGGACATCATCGTCGGCTTCCCCGGCGAGACCGAAGCCGATTTCCAGGCCACCTTGGACGTGGTACGGGCGGTGCGATTCACGCAGGCGTTCACCTTCCAGTACTCGCCCCGGCCGGGTACGCCCGCCGCGGACTTGCCCGGGCAGGTGCCCAAGCCGATCGTGCAGGACCGTTACGACCGGCTCGTCGCGGTGCAGGAGGAGATTTCCTGGGAGCTGAACCGGTCCATGGTCGGCACCGAGGTGGAGGTGCTGGTCGCCGAGGGCGAGGGCCGCAAGGATGCGGCGACTCATCGCATGAGCGGGCGGGCCAGGGACGGCAGGCTGGTGCATTTCGAGCCGGGCAAGGCCGAGATCCGCCCCGGTGACGTGGTGCGCACGGAGATCACCTACGGGGCCCCGCACCACCTGGTCTCCGACCTTCCCTTGCGGGCGCACCGGCGGACCGCTGCGGGTGCGGCATGGGCGGCCGGTCGGCGGCCGACGACGCCCGGGGTAGGGCTAGGGCTGCCCTCGTTCGGCCGGCCGGCATGATGACCGACGACCCGGACCGGCTGGACGAACTTCGCGCCGAGATCGACGGGGTCGAACGCATGGCGTTGCGTCGGGTCGACCCGGGTGGCCGAGCGGTGGTGATCTCCGGCACGATCATGATGTTGCTACTGGCCACCTCGTTGCCGTGGGTGGGAGCCGCCAGCGGCTGGGAAGTTCTGCGCGGCACCGCTGACCCTGCTGACCACGTGGGGTTGCTGCCCAGGCTGTTCGCTGCGGTTGCCCTCGCGTTCGGGGTGGGGCTCTCTGCGTTGGCGCTGGCCACCCGGCGCTGGGGCCTGGTCTGGGCCAGCGCGCTGGGCTGCGGTTACTGCGTACTGGACGGGATATGGGCGATCTGGTCCCGGCAAACCACAGCCGGCGCGGGGCCCGGATTCGGACTGATCCTGGCGGTGCTGGCCGTGGTGGTGCTCACCGTTGCGTGGTTCCGGCTCGCGGTGTCCCGCCGGTAACTCACCGACTGGCGACCGCCTGCTCGGCAGCGGCCAGCCATTCGCGCCACTGATCGGCCTGAGCTTGCGCGGCGCTTGCCCGCCGCTCGTCCCCAGCGGCTCGAGCCTTCGCCGCCTGGGCCTCGTACTGATCGACCCGTTCGCGGAACTGAGCCACCCTGGCTTCGGCCTCGGGGTCGGTACGCCGCCACTGGGCGTCGGCGGCTGAACGGACCCGATCCTCGACGGCCCGCAGCCGGGCCTCCAGCGCCCTGATCCGCTCCCGGGGGACCTTGCCCGCGTTCTCCCAGCGCTCCTGGATCTCCCGCAGCTGCGCGCGGGCCGTCTCGACGTCCCCGCTGGGGTCGATCCGTTCCGCCTCGACCACGAGATCCTCTTTGCGTTGCACCGCCTCCTCGAACTCTGAATCACGTTCGGAGAAGGTGGCAGACCGGCTTCTGAAGAAGCGATCCTGGGCCGTGCGGAAGCGCTGCCACAGCGCCTCGTCGGCATCTTTCGGAGCGCGTCCGACTGCCTTCCACTCCGCCATCAGCGTCCGGAACCGTCCTGCAGTGGGGCCCCAGTCGGTGGATTCGGCCAGCTTCTCGGCCTCGGCGACCAGTTCCTCCTTACGCTGGCGAGCGCTGATGCGCTGGCGATCCAGCTCGGCGAAGTGAGCGCCGCGGCGGCGGGTGAAGGCATCGCGGGCCTTGGAGAACCGGCGCCATAGCGCCTCGTCCGTCTTCCGGTCGACGCCCTTGATCGTCTTCCATTCGTCCAGAATGGTGCGCAGCCGGTCACCACCGGCTTTCCACTGGGTCGAATCGGTACCGATCCGTTCGGCCTCTTCGGTCAGCGACTCCTTGCGGGCGATGGACAGTGCCTTGGTCTTCTCGCGGGCCGCCTTGGCTCGGGCAAGGACCTGCTCAGCATGGTGCTGCAGGTGGTCGAGGAGAGCGGCGAGCCCAGCAAGATCACCCACCACGGTCGGTTCGGCGAGATCGGCGCGCAGCGCGCCGATCCGGGTCAGGGCCTGCTTCGGATCACCTGCTCCGGAGTTCAGTCGGGACTCCAGCAGTTCCGCTTCGGTGAGCAGATCGTCGAAGCGACGCGCGAAGTGCGCCAAGCCCTCCTCGGGTGTCCCCGCCTGCCATGAGCCGACCGACAGCTCGCCATCGGGACCGTAGGTGTACACCGTTCCGTCCTGGTCGATCCGTCCCCAGCGGCCTGGAGCACGGCCGGCCTGCGCGACCTTGGGGCGCTCGGTATCGATCTGCTGGGTGCTGAGCTGCTCGGTCATGCCGGCCTTCCTCAACCTCGTGCCCGCCACCGCGTCCGGCTGCGGGCGCCCCGTGGGTGCGGAGCCCCTGCGCTTCGATTCGGAGTGGTCACGACCCGCTCCGGTTACGGCGGCATTGAAGCAGGTCAGGCGAGCAGCTGCACAGTGGGCACTACCCTGCAGCGGTGATCGTACGTGTGGCAGCCCCCGCAGACCCACCAATTCTGGTGTCCAACCTGGCTGCCGGGGGAGAATCCGTGCGGTGAGGGCACGTGCCGTCGCGGTGATCGGCCCGACCGCCACCGGCAAGTCCGACCTCGCGGTCGACCTGGCTACCATGCTCGGTGGCGAGGTGGTCAACGCTGATGCGATGCAGCTCTATCGGGGGATGGACATCGGCACGGCGAAGCTGTCGCCGGCGCAGCGCCGAGGTGTACCCCACCACCTGCTCGACACCCTCGACGTCACCGAGACCGCGTCGGTGGCGGTCTATCAAGCGCAGGCCCGCACCATAGTGGAGGAGTTGCTCGCCGCGGGCCGGGTACCCGTGCTCGCCGGTGGGTCCGGACTGTACCTCCAGGCCGTGCTGGACGATCTGAATTTTCCTGGGACCGACCCGCAGGTGCGGGCCGGTCTGGAAGCTGAGCTGGTCGAGTGCGGGGCCACCGTGCTGCACAATCGGTTGCAGCGGCTCGACCCGATGGCTGCCGACCGGATACTGCCCAGCAACGGGCGCAGGCTGGTACGGGCGTTGGAGGTCATTCAGATCACCGGTCGGCCGTTTTCGGCGGCGCTTCCCTCGGCAGGACCGGCGCGCTACGACGCGGTACATATCGGCTTGGACGCCGATCCCGTAACACTGGACACCCGGATCGAAGCCAGAGTGGGCCGGATGTTCACCGGCGGGTTGGTCGAGGAAGTCCGCGAGTTGCTGGCTCAGGGGCTACGGCAGGGGCGTACGGCGTCGCGGGCACTGGGTTACCAGCATGTCCTCGCGGCGCTGGACGTGGGGACGGATCCCGCTTCCGCCGCTGAGCCGACCGTTCGCGCGACCCGACGTCTGGTCCGCAGGCAACGCTCCTGGTTTCGGCGGGACAGCCGGATCCGGTGGCTGAACGCCGACCGGCCGGATCTGCTCGACGCTGCGCTGTCGCTGGTGACAGACCGATAAGCTCGGGGACGATGCGGCAACGAATCGAGTTTGTCAAGGGCCACGGAACAGGAAATGACTTCATCCTCCTGCCGGACCCGACCGGGGAGATGGAGCTGACCGTCTCCCGAGTTCGCGCGCTCTGCGACCGGCACTGTGGGCTGGGGGCGAATGGCGTGCTGCGGGTGGTGCCGGGTGGGCTGGTGCCCGACGCGCCCCGGGGCACCGCACGAGATGACTGGTTCATGGATTACCGCAACGCCGATGGATCCTTGGCTGAGATGTGCGGTAACGGCGTGCGGGTCTTTGCCCGATACCTGGCCGAGTCCGGGTTGGTGACCGGTACCCAGTTCCGGATCGGCAGCAGGTCCGGTTCGCGCGCGGTGTGGCTGGACTCCAACGGCGCGGTGGGCGTCGCGATGGGACCGGTGCGCAGCGTGGGTACGTTCACCGCGACCGTCGAGGGTGTGGCATTCACCGGCCTTGCCGTCGATGTCGGCAACCCCCATCTGGCCTGTGTGACCGAGGTCCCGGTGGAGCAGTTGGACCTCACCATCCCGCCCGGACATGACCCGGTGGCCTTTCCGCACGGCGTCAACGTCGAGTTCGTCAACGCGTTGGGCGAAGGTCAGCTACGGATGCGGGTGCATGAGCGGGGCGTGGGGGAGACGCCCTCCTGCGGTACCGGCACGGTTGCCGCGCTTGCCGCCGCCCTTCATGCGCAGTGCCGGGACACCGGGGAGGCCGACGTGCACGTACCCGGGGGCCAGGTGCACGTGGCGATCGACGAGGACGGCAGCACCCTGACCGGCCCTGCGGTCCTGGTGGCCCGTGGTCAGCTCGACCCCGGCTGGTGGGCCGCGCACGGTAG
The DNA here is from genome assembly GCA_050700515.1 of Pseudonocardiaceae bacterium. Lineage (GTDB taxonomy): Bacteria > Actinomycetota > Actinomycetes > Mycobacteriales > Pseudonocardiaceae. Next base: position 4,241 of record JBOHHD010000460.1, on the reverse strand, counting down.
GGACTGAAATGTCCGGCCCCGCTAAATCAGTGGGCATGATCCGCTCCGACGTGCCACCATAAGAGCCGTATGACGAATTCATCGATATTTCCCTCCCCCCGTCCTGGGTCAGTGGATCCCTTCGCTGACAGACCCTCCGCTGATGGGCACTCTGCCGATGAACCCCGCACCGATGAACCCCGGGCCACTGGACGCCGGCCGGATGTGGAGTTGCCCGACCGATCCGCCGCATCCAGAGGTGCGCTGGATCTGGAGGACCGTTCCGCCCTGCGCCGAGTTTCAGGCCTGTCCACTGAGCTCACCGACGTTACCGAGGTCGAGTACCGGCAGTTGCGCCTGGAGCGCGTGGTCCTCGTCGGAGTATGGGCCGAGGGCTCCGCAGCTCATGCCGATGCTTCGCTGGCCGAGCTGGCCCGGCTCGCCGAGACCGCGGGCTCGCAGGTGCTCGACGGTCTCATGCAGCGCCGGGAACGCCCTGATCCGGCCACCTACGTCGGCTCCGGCAAGGTCCTCGAGCTGCGCGAGGTGGTACTCAGCACCGCCGCCGACACCGTCATCTGTGACGGTGAACTGACCCCCGGCCAGCTGCGGCAGCTGGAGGCCAAGCTCAAGGTCAAGGTCATCGACCGGACTGCGCTGATTCTGGACATCTTCGCTCAGCACGCTCGTTCCCGGGAGGGCAAGGCCCAGGTCGAGCTGGCTCAGCTCAGCTACTTTCTACCGCGGCTACGCGGTTGGGGAGAGTCCTTGTCCCGGCAGGCGGGTGGAGCCGGTGGTGGGGCCAGCGGTGGAGTGGGCACCAGGGGGCCTGGTGAGACCAAGCTGGAAACCGATCGACGGCGCATCCACCGCCGGATCGCCAAGCTGCGCAGAGAACTCGCTGCGATGCGTATGGTCCGCGACACCAAACGTGGCCGCAGGCGTGCCAACGAGGTGCCCGGTGTGGCCATCGTCGGTTACACCAACGCGGGTAAATCCAGCCTGCTCAATGCGATCACCGGGGCCGGGGTGCTGGTGCAGGATGCTCTGTTCGCCACTCTGGACCCGACCACTCGCAGAGCGGCGACCCCGCAAGGGCGGGAGTACACGCTCACCGACACCGTCGGTTTCGTCCGGCACCTGCCACACCAGCTGGTGGCGGCCTTCCGCTCCACGCTGGAGGAGGTTGTCGATGCCGATCTGCTGATACACGTGGTGGACGGAGCCGATTCGATGCCTGAGCGTCAGATGGAAGCGGTGCGTGAGGTGCTCGTCGAGATCACCGACGGTCGCGACACGCCGATGTCACCCGAGCTAGTGGTGGTGAACAAGATCGACGAAGCTGATCAGCTCGTGCTGTCTCGGCTGCGGCGCCTGCTCCCGGATGCCTCGTTCGTCTCCGCGCACACCGGAGCGGGGATCGCCGGCTTGGTCGAACGGATCGCTGAAGCACTGCCTCGCCGGGATGTCGAGGTGGAAGCGCTCCTGCCGTGGAGTCAAGGAGCCCTGGTGGCCCGAGTGCACGCCGAGGGCGAAGTGCTGGGCGCCGATCACACCGAGGACGGCACCAGGCTGCGCGCGCGGGTGCGTCCGGACCTCGCCGGTGCCCTTGCCGGATATGTTGTGCGGGCCTGACATTCGGTGCCTCGCGGACTACGTGCGCTCTGCTCCGCTCACCTGCCCACGCTAGCGACCCTGCTTTTTGCCGCTCCGCTGGTGGCGGCCCCACTGCCGGCGGGCGCCGCCCTCGAGGTGCGGGATCTGTGCACCCCGGCTGACCCGGCGCTGGCCGAACTGTCCGGGCTGGCCGCCGATGGCCGCCGATGGTTCGCGGTGTCCGACGGTGGTACCAGCTTGCGGGTGCTGGTGCTGGACCCGGCCGACTGCTCGGTGCTCGACAGGATCACCGCTGACGTCGACCCCTACGACGTCGAGGATCTGGCACTGGCCGGCGACGGGGCACTCTGGCTGGCCGACACCGGGGACAACGGTCGGGACCGCGACACCGTCGCGCTGCACCGACTGACCCGCCAGGGCGATACCAGCCTCTACCGGTTGACCTATCCGGAGGGCCCCCACGATGTCGAGGCACTGCTCCTCGACCATGCCGACGTCCCCTACCTGGTGACCAAGGAGCTGGGTGCCGCCCGGGTGTACCGGCCCACCGGTGAGCTCACCGAGGCAGCACCCACTGCGCTCGAGCAGGTCGCCACGCTGCGGATCGAGCTGACCGACACACCCGGTGGACCGGTGGGAAACACCGGATCGATGCTGATCACCGGGGGAGCGGTCAGCGCCGACCGCCGGCTGGTCGCACTGCGTACCTATACCGACGCCTATCTGTTCCCGGCGCCGGGTGGGGACGTCGTCGCCGCTCTCGCCGCGACGCCGACACGCCTCCCGCTGCCCGCTGAGCCCCAGGGGGAAGCGCTGGCCCTGACGCCGGACGGCACCCTGTTGTCCGGCTCCGAGTCGGCAGGCGAGGGCGCGGTGCCGATCCGCGGGATGGTCGATGCAGCCGCGCTGGTCGATCCCGCCGTGTCGGCACCGGGAAGAAGTGCCGACGCCTCGCCGGGCCTCACCGACGCATCCCCGGGCGCCGTGGCCGAGACCGACGGCGGTGGACTTGCACCATGGCAAACGGCCGCCGTGGCGGGCGGAGTGGTAGGCCTTCTGGCATTACTGGCCGCACGCAGGCGCAACCGGACTCGCTGAGAACGGCTGCGCCCGCGTGGTGGGGAAGAGAAACCCGCGGGACACTCAGAGCCGGCGCAGCACGGCCACCACCCGCCCCAGCACCGTCGCCTCGTCGCCGGGAATAGGCTCATAGGCGGCGTTGTGCGGGAACAGCCACACATGCCCGTCGCGGCGCTTGAACGTCTTCACCGTCGCCTCACCGTCGATCATGGCCGCAACGATGTCGCCGTTCTCGGCGGTGGGCTGTTGGCGGACCACGACCCAGTCCCCATCGGTGATCGCCGCCTCGATCATGGAGTCACCGACCACCCGTAGCAGGAACAGCGTTCCCGCACCGACGATTTGCCGGGGTAGCGGGAAGACGTCCTCGACGGCTTCCTCGGCGAGCACCGGGCCGCCGGCCGCAATCCGGCCGACCACAGGAACGTAGGTGGGAACGGGCCGGGACGGTTCGTCGGCCGGAGGTTCCTCCGCGATTTCGAAGGGGGCTACCTTGGTATCCGCGGGTCGGACCCCGACCGCGCGAGGCCGGTTGGGATCGCGGCGCAGGTACCCCTTGCGCTCCAAGGCACGCAGTTGGTGCGCCACCGACGATGTGGAGGTCAACCCGACGGCCTCACCGATCTCGCGCACGCTGGGCGGGTAGCCGAGGCGCTCCACCCAATCCCTGATCACTTCCAGGACCCGTCGCTGCCGGGGGGTCAGGTCCTCACCCCCGGTGTTGTCTTCGAGGTCAGGAAAGGTGTGCACCTGCGCGGCACCACTGTCGTTGTCCCCGGCCCGCACCTGCGCTTCCGAACTGACTGCCCTCGGTTCGCCGCTCCGCTCTCGCGCCACTACTACTCCTTCTGACCAGCACTGCAGCGGACCAGACTCCGGTCCGCTCTCGAGTTCGAGGCTAACCAGCACGTCTCCCCACCTCAAACATCTGTTCGAACAACACGCCGCTGATTTGTCGGTTTTGTCGTGCCGCCGTGGTAAACATCATCAGCAGCTCCATCGAACGGGTGTTCGATGGTCCGTGAGGAGGGCGTCATGACTGCATCCGCAGGGCTGAGCACAGGGCTCACAATGGACGATCCGACGCTGCGCCGTCCGGTGGCGCCGCCCCTTCCAGCCGTGCCCCGTCCGGCCGTGCTGCACATGGTTTCCGAGTCGCCACCTGCAAGCCCGGCGGTTCTGGAGCAACCACAGGTGTCGTGTGTGCCTGTGTCGACACGGCGGGGCAGGCGAACGCATTTGGTGACGGCCGCGGTAGTGACGCTTGCGGTGATCGGCGGTCTGGGGTGGCTGGGTCAGGCGGCCGGCGCTCGAACCCCGGCCGAGACGGCCGTGGTGCGGGTGGGCGCCGGGGAGACCGTATGGGACGTGGCGCAGCGGGTGGCGCCCGCGTCCGACCCGCGTGCCGTGGTCGAGCGGATCCGGCAGCTCAACGGGCTCGTGGGTTCGGCCGTGCAGCCCGGGCAGCAGCTGCGGGTGCCCACAGGCCGCTAGTCGGTGGCGTAGCGTGCCTGTTTGCATCCGGGGTGTCACAAGGGTAACGTCCCACATGTTGTAGTTACATC
>JBOHHD010000459.1:0-7593 GCA_050700515.1 Pseudonocardiaceae bacterium | reverse complement strand
ACCCGCGTCCTTATACCCGCAGATCACACACAACAGATCGGCGGATCCGGGATCAGTACTCTGCCGGGCGCCGTTCGGTCGAAGAAAGATGAATAAACCCCTTGAGGTTGCAATGAACGTGCTGACCATGGTCGCTCAAGCGGAGTTGGATATGAACAACTTGTGCGAATGGATGTTGGACGCCATCATCTCGCCACCCGAGATGATGGTATGCGGTCATAGACCACCCAGGAAGCGGTGAGCGGCACCCTCTGTTGCAGCAGAGAGCGCCGCTCACCCTTGTACTCAGTTGTTACCCCTACCCGTCCTAGCCAGACAAGGAAAGTGCAACGTGGCCACACTACGGCACGGCAGCCCGACCGCAGAAGAGCAGGTTCCATCGAGCAGAGAGCTGAACGACCCAGCCAGCTTTGTCGGCCTCGTATATCGCCTGGTCAAGGACCCGGCCTGTACATGGGGAGCTCTCGCCCTCCTGTGTCCCCTCGGTGCAGTAGCGGTGAGCATCTACGAGCCCTCTACCAGGATTCTTGACATCCCGGTCATCCCCGTCGGAGCAGGAGCAGGCATCAGTCTTTTACTTGCACACGTCGGAGTTCGGTGGCTGTGGTCCTGGTGGGTGCGACAGAAGAACAAACGGTGGTGATGTGACGTAGAGCAACGTGGAGATGATGTACTGACCATCGAAAATGATCAACTTATGACGGCACACGAGCCTTTCCGTGCAACTGTTGGTGACGTGGGGTAGTGGTGGCTCATGGTGACTGTGACACGCCGAGCCTGGTGTGCTGCGCCAGAAAGACGCGAAGCCCCGCTGTCCTGCCAGCGAGCCTTGAGGCGCTGTGGCGCTGCTGTCCTGGAGCTGAAGCTGTCTCAGTTGCTCGCGGCTGGGTTCCTGCCTCGTGTGCCGGGGAGAACCGGAGCTGCCGATGCCCTGCTGGAGGAAGACGAGGGCTTGCTGCGGATAGCACTTGGTGAGTGGCACTGACTGAACACCGTGCCCCTGGCTTACAGACATGTCGAACCCGATCTCTTGCTTGGTCGGCCGATACACCGGGTAGATGAATGGGCCCGGCTTCGGTAGGAGATCGGAGCCGGAACACCGCAGAAGCACGTGCACCATGGCGCTGGACGGCTGTGCTGGCGAATCGGAGTCGTTACTCCACCTACGGTGACCGCAGTTGGGTGTATCACCGCACGTGAGACACGCCTGGGTCGGATAGGCACGAACGGCCCATTCTGGGTCGAGAAAAGGCCATCTGGGCAGATGAGATTACAGAAGGTGAGCTGTGTACCACAATGCGTGATCATCGGTTATGCTTCAGGGTTGTACGAGTGACCACAAAGGGTGGCCTGGTGGGCACGGTCAGGCAGTACTTACTATGGCCACTTAGTACGCTGTCGGACGCCGCTCGATCCTGAACCCTGATCGAGCACGTCGATGGGGTGATTGGCAAGTCCGGGCTGAGGGTAGGCCGGTCACCGCGGAGGAGATGGCCTGGATGATGCATCGGTCGTGCTCGTTTGACGTGCCTACCCTGCGCAACATGTGTGCGGCGCCAGGGGTCATCTGGGAACCCCAGAAGCTGGCCGGCTTCACCACCCTGAGTGCTAACTCCGCTCAGCTCGATCGGAAGGAGCTGATCAACTCCGTCGAAGCGGGTGTTCGGTTGATGGCAGGGGAACTGGCTGCCAGGACGAACGCGTGAGGGGCTGGGTGCCGCTCGGTGGGACTGTGGTGCCGTCGGGGCTGGGCGCTCTCCGTCGTCGCCCTACGCCGAAGGCCACTCGGCGTCGGCGGGTTGTGCTGTTGGTGCTGCTTTTCGTGTTCTTGGGGACGCAGGCGGTGTGGGGGTTGCCCGCGCTGGCGCAGATTCCCGGGGTGGAGGACTGCAAGCAGGCGCCTAATCCTGAGCGGCCCGGGTCCGGCATGGTCGGGGCGCTTGATGCCACTCCGCTGGAGGCGGGAGGAGTCGACAGCGTTTACCGGGAGGTCGGTTACGCCGGGCTGGTGTGGCACACCTATGACCTGGGGTGTGGGCCATCGGGAGTCCGTAATCCGGAGGCGGTGATCGATACCTGGACCGGCAACCTGTTGTTCAACGTCGGCAAGGTGATCGTCGGTGCTTCCAACGGATTGCATTACGCGCTCGATGATGGCGGGTTGCTCGGCCCGCTGGACGACCTGATCGTCGCCGGCACCGCCGGCCTCTACAGCAGTGTGTACGCCCCCTGGTTCGGGTTGGTCGCTGTGTTGCTGGCGATCGTGATGTTCCGGTCGATTTGGCGGGGCGATTTGGCCACTGTGAGCAAGCGGGCGGCCTGGGCGCTGGCCGGGATCTGGCTCGCGGCGGCGACTTATCTGACTCCGGTGCTGTATACCCAGGTACTCGATGATGTGCTGGTCGAGGGCAGCAACCAGGTTCGTACCGGGTTTTTGCAGGAGGTCGGGGTCGACCAGCGGGACGGGTTGCCGACCCTGCTGCATGACCAGATCATCTACCGCAACTGGCTACGCGGGGAGTTCGGCTCCCCGGACGGGCCCCAGGCCCAGCAGTTAGGGCGTGACCTGGTACGCGCCCAGGCCTTCACCAAGCAGGAGATCGCGGCCGGAGCCGATGATCCGGGCTCCGGCGTCGCCGAGCGCAAGAAGCAGGAGTACGAGGCCATTGCGGCCCGCTCCGGTAGTGCGTACGGCTACTTCCAGGGTGTGGACGGCAGCCGGATCGGTGTCGGATTCCTGGCCGCTTTGCAGTCGGGCATGTTCGCGTTGTTCCAGCTGCTGTCCCAGGCCGCGTTGTTGCTCGCCCAGATCGTGCTGCGGGTGGTCATCCTGCTCGGCCCGGTGATCGGTCTGGTCGCGATCCTGTACCACGAGTTGCTGCGTGGTGTCGGTCGCGCGGTGGGCGCCGCGCTGCTCAACGTCATCCTGCTCTCCGCGTTGACCGCTCTGCACACCCTTGTCCTGGTGTGGGTCTTCAACCCCGCCACCGGGATGTCGGTGCTGGCGCAGATGCTGCTCGCCGGACTGATCACGGTAGTGCTGTTGATGGTCGCCCGTCCGGTTCGGCGTATGTGGCAGATGGTGGAACTGTCGGTCGGCGCAGTGGGCGGTGCGATGCCTGCGGCACCCCCCGGGGTGCTGGGAAAGTTGCTGCGACGCAGGGCGGGAACCGAACCCACCGCATCGGAACGGTTCTGGGAGCAGACCCGCGACACCGACCCGGCAACACCTGGCGGGGACAGGACTCACAGCGGCCGGATCCGTCCAGAGGCAGGGGTACCGGTGGTGGTTACTGCGCAGCGGCTGGACCGCCCGGGCGACGGACCGCCGGCCACGTCGATGCCGGGTATACCCGGTCCGACCGGACCAGGGCACGGGGGGCCGGGACGGGACGGCCCGGCGGAGCTGACCGCCGCCACCAGCCCGGTACCGAACGCCCACCCAGATCAGGTTCCCGCCCTGCCGGCCGGGTTCAGCTCGACCGCCAGTGCTCGCAGCCGGAACTTCGAAGTGCCTTCGCCAGTGGTGGCGGGGAATTGGAATCGCGCCGACGAGGAACCGATGTACGTGCCGTCACAGTCCATGACTCCGCGTAGCACTCCGCGTCGGGCCGAGCTGGAAGAGGTCGCCGGCCGCCCGGTATGGGTGGTGTACCGGCCTTCGGCCGGGCTGGAGGTCAACGACGGTGACAGCACTCGGATGACGGACTGAGCGGGGGAGGGCAAGCAGTGCCGATCCGGACTCATCGCGGCCGCGCAGCGGTCTATCGGACGTTCTGGGGCTGGCCGTTGCGTTCCCCCAAACATCTGGCAGGTGCCGTGTTGATATTCATCGCGGTGGCGGCGGGACTGGCACTCGTATTGCCCGGAGGTGGAAACGGTCCCAGCACCGCGGCGTCCTCGAGTACCACGCGAACCAATCCCTTCGACCCCGCCTCCCGCGCAGCGCTGCCCGGAGCCAACGCCGCCAAGACCAGTTCCTCGCCCCCCTCGGCCTCGGCCGGCCCCGGGACGCCCCCCGAGGTTCCTGCTGAGGCACTGGCCGTCGCGAACGCCTGGGTACGGGCCTTTCTCACCACTCCCGAGGGCATCAGCTCGGCGCAGTGGGCCGAGCAGATGCGTCGATACACCACCGAGGAGGGCCTCTCCACTCTGCAATCGATCGACCCGGAGAACGTGCCCGAGGCACAGATCATCGGCGCGCCACGCCCGGTCAGCTCCGGTGCGGGCAAGGCCGAAGTGGACGTCCCCACCACAGCCGTGGTGATGCGGCTGTTATTGGTACCCACCTCCGCAGGGTGGCGGGTGGCCGGCTTCGAACAGGCGGGTTGAGCCATGCGGCGGTGGCTGGTCGGACTTATGGTGATCGCTACCTTCGGCAGCCTCATTGCGGTGGTGGCGATCTCCACCCTGCTCGGTGGGCTGACCAGCGGTGGAGCGCTGGGAGTTCCCTGCGGACCGGTGTTGGCCGCTGTCGATCCGCGCGAAGCGCCACGATTAGCCCTGAGCGTCGGCGACCTCGATGAGGAGCAACGACGCAACGTCGAACTTATCATTGCGATCGGCAAGGAACGCGGGTTACCTCCTCGTGCCTGGCAGGTTGCCATCCAGGCCGGCATGACCGAATCGCGGCTGCGCAATCTCAACTACGGCGACCGGGACTCCTTGGGCATCTTCCAGATGCGCCCCTCGCAAGGTTGGGGCACCGTAGCCCAGGTCACCGACCCCGTTTATCAGACTAACAAGTTCTACGACGTCATGCAGGAGGTGCCCAACTGGGAGACCCAACGACCCGGTGACACCGCCCAGGACGTCGAGCGGTCGGCCTTCCCGAGCCGGTATCACCAGTGGGAGACCTTCGCCGTCGAGCTGATCGATATTCTCGGCGGGGACGTCGCGGCGTTCACGAAGGACTTCTGTCCCGAGGATCTTTCTGCGCTTCCGCCTTCCGAGGTGGCCGGGCAAGCGATCCGCTACGCGCTCGGTGAAATCGGTAAGCCCTACGTCTGGGGGGCCGAAGGTCCGCACTCCTACGACTGTTCGGGGCTCATGATGCGGGCTTATGAATCGGCGGGAGTCACGCTGCCCCGGACCTCCCGGGAGCAGTACTGGGCCGGTACCCACCTACCGGTGCGTGAGGCCCAACCCGGAGACCTACTGTTCTGGGCCTACGACAGGTCCGATCCCGACAGCATCCATCACGTCGCGATGTATCTGGGCAACGGTCAGATGGTTGAGGCGGCCAACCCCAGCGTGCCGCTACGGCAGAGAGCCGTCAGCTTCGATGAGGATGAGTTGATGCCGTTCGCGGTCCGGCCAGGGACGTCGGCGGCGAGCGCGGCGAGTACGGAGGTGTGAGGATGTACACGTCGGAACCGATCCCGCGGCCAACCGGTCCGCCGGCCTCGACCAGCCCGTTGCAGGATCATCTCGCATCGACTCAACTCGGAGTCAACGAAGATTATGTCGTGCTGCCACGCTCGTTGGCCGAGGCGATGCCCCTGCCCTGGCAGCAGCAGATGGCCTATCTCATCGATGAGCTGCATCAGACCTACGGCGACCTGCCGTGGCCGCTGTACCAGGTCGTGCCCAGCCGGGTCGAACGCCTGGTCGACCTCGATGAGGGCCAGTTGGCCGAGGCCGGATACCTACTGGAGATCGATGCAGGTGGCGAATTGGTGTATCGCGACCGCACCGATGCCATCGTGCCGGATCCGCAGGCCCGCGAGGTCATGGTGTCCTGCTTGGATCCCATCCCTCGCTGCCCACCGCCGCCTCCCGGCCCCGGCCCGACGCCGCAACTCTGAACGAGACCCTGGGCCATCGTCGAGGAGAAGTCTTGGTGCACGATTATCCCTCCGTAGCGAGGGTCCTGCCAGCCTGACCTGTCTCCGCAGGAGGTACTGATGACCCACCCCGAGCTGGCCCCGCTCACCATCGGGGTGCTGGGTGGCACCGGCCCCCAGGGCCGCGGCCTGGCTTATCGCTGGGCGGTCGGCGGGCTGTCGGTGGTGATCGGTTCGCGGGATGCCGAACGGGCCCGGGGTGTGGCCGCCACGCTGCGGGAGCGTTCCGGGTCGGATCAGGTGCGCGGGGCGGACAACGCCGGCTGTGCGGCGGAGTCGGATCTCGTGCTGGTCGCGGTGCCCTTCGGTGGCCACGCCGCGCTGATCGATTCGCTGCGCGAGCCGTTGGCGGGCAAGGTCGTGATCGACTGCGTGAATCCCCTGGGTTTCGACAATCGCGGTCCGTATGCCCAGCCCGTGCCGGAGGGCAGCGCGGCGCAACAAGCCGAAACGCTGCTGCCCGGGTCCCGGGTCATCGCGGCGTTCCACCACGTCTCGGCAACCTTGCTGGAGGATCCTGAGGTGATCAGTCTGGATACCGACGTGCTGGTGCTGGGCGATGACCCGGAGGCCACCGATCTGGTGCGCGCACTGGCCAACGTCATCCCCGGTGTCCGCGGCGTCTACGGTGGGCGACTGCGCAACGCCAGCCAGGTGGAAGCCCTCACGGCCAACCTGATCGCGATCAATCGGCGATACAAGACGCACGCCGGAATCCGCATCACCGACCTCTGACCCGCGTGTCCTGCGCTCGTGCTCGGTGTGTCCTGCGCTCGTGCTCGTTGTGTCCTGCATTCGTGCTCGGTCACCCGGGTTGACCTACAGCATCTGAGCCAGCGCCGCTCCGCAGTAGGCCGCGCCCAGGCCCGCGACGAGACTCGTGCCGACGTTGAGCACGGCATGCAGCCGGGCCCGGTCCTGCCAGGATCGCAACGTCTCGTAACTGAACGTCGAATAGGTGCTCAGCGCACCACAGAACCCGGTTCCGGCTCCTGCCATCACCGCGCTGTCGGCGGGCAGCGCGGCAAGGAATCCCAGCAGCAGTGACCCTGCCACGTTGACCGTCAGGGTGCCCCAGGGGAATACCGAGTCGTGCCAGGACTGCACCGCTCGGTCCAGCAGATAACGGGCAGGCGCACCGGCAGCGGCCCCGAGCGCCACCCACATCACGCTCACCGAACGGTGCCTTCGGGGCCGACGGGCCGCTGCGCCATGCCGAGCACCCATCGAGTCAGCGCGGAACCTGCGATCACCGCGACCAGTGCCGCGGCCACCGTGCCCATCAGATACGCCAGTCCGGTACCCGCGGCGCCGACCTCGATCAGCTGCTGCACCTCGACACTGGCGGTGGAGAAGGTAGTGAACCCGCCCAGCATGCCGACCCCGAGGAATGGGCGCAGCAACTGCTGCCCGGTCCACACCTCGCTGATCAGCACCATCAGCACCCCGATGAGCAGGCACCCGCTCACGTTGACGCTCCACGTGGCCCACGGCCACTCACCCGGCCGCTGCGGGAATGCCCCCTCCAGTCCGTAACGTGCCAATGCTCCCAGCACCCCACCCGCCGAGATCGACCCCAATACCGCCGCAGGATGCGCACCCAGCTTCCGGTGCTGCTCCGGTGCCTGCATCTCCTTATCGGAATCCACCGCCGAGCATCTCACACTGGCCGCTCCGTACTGGGGTACCGATGTGAGGATAGCGACGTGAGCGTCGTCGACGATCTGGGTGTACCGCTGCCTGCGGG
>JBOHHD010000458.1:0-2981 GCA_050700515.1 Pseudonocardiaceae bacterium | reverse complement strand
AGGGCTGAGCCAGACCCGGAAGTCGATCACCCCGAACCGGCGCCCCGACCGTCCACTGTAGCCGCGTGACCGGCACCCCGCTACCCGACGTCAATTCACTGACCGAGTTACCGGTGCTGGGGCCGATGGTGGGGTATGTCGACAGGGCAGCCGTCGAACTCGGCATGCCGTCATGGCTCCGGCAGTTCGTCGTGCTGGCACTGCTCGGCGTCGCCATCTATCTGGCGCTGCGGCTGATCGTGCGAAGGATCTTTCGCTGAGTATCTGGATGATGTTGACACGGAAGGGTGACATTTCGACCTCGTGGGGAACCTGGTATTAGTGGCCGGAATCGAAACCGGGTTCGAGGCCACGTTGCAGTACCGATCAGCGAGGGTCACGATGAAGTGACCGGTCACTTCATGGTTGGCGGGGGAACCGGTGATCTACGGACCGCTGATCGTCGACGGCTACGTCGGGTACCGCGAGCACACGGTCCGGCTCGGCGACACCCTGTCGGCGATCGCGGCGGCCAACTATGGCAACGCCAGCCTGTATCCGCGGATTGTGCGGGCCAATCCCACCCAGATCAGTGATCCGGACCTGATCTTTCCCGGTCAGGTCCTCCGCGTTCCGATCGACAGCTGAACACGTACCGACCCACCGGCAATCTCCTCGCCTGCGGCCGGGGGAGGATCAGGAAGTGCCGGTGTCGATGGGCTGGTCGCTCAGGCGCCATTCGAGCATTCCGTCGGTAAGGCGCACCGCGCGGCGGCCATAGCGGGTGAGCAGTCGGACGGCATCGTGGGCGAACACACAGTAGGCGCCGCGGCAGTAGGCCACCACCTCGGCATCGGTGGGGAGCTCGGAGAGGCGGTCGGGGAGTTCGTCGAGGGGGATGGAGACCGCGCCGGGGATGTGCCCGGCGGTGTACTCCGGGGTAGGGCGGACGTCGAGTAGAACGATCCCGCCGACCTGGACCCGGCGCAGCAACTCCTCGCGGCCGATCCGCTCGGTGTCCGGGCCGTCGATGACACCGAGGTAACGAGCCCGGGCGACCTCGACGTCGGGCAGGTGCGCGGCGGCCACCGTGCGCAGCTGGGCGTAGAGCGCTGCGACGTCGAGACCGGCGAGCCGGTAACGGATCGTGGTGCCTTCCCGGGTGGTGGCGACCAGCCCGGCCTGCTTGAGGATCTGCAAGTGCGCCGAGGTGGTGGTCAGGGCAATACCGGCGACCATGGCGAGGTCGGCGACGCTGCGCGGCCCCTGAGCCAACAAGTCCACCAGTTCCAGGCGTTTGCCGTGGCCCAGTGCCTTGCCCACTCGGGCCAGCTGTTCAAACAGTTCGGCCTTGTACGTCGCCTCACCCATAGAATCCTCCGAAGTTCTATGGAATATTGTAAAGAGAAGCTGCGGTCAGCGCTCTTGACGCGCGACTCGAAACCCACGTCAGATAACAGAATGACGATCCTGAGTGGGGCAGCACTGGAATTGCTGACTGCTGAGTTCACTGGTTTGCTCGGGGCGGCAGCGGTGATCACCGATCGGCAGCGGTTGCGCACCTACGAGTGTGACGGGCTGACGCAGCACCGGGTGGTGCCGGCGATCGTGGTGCTGCCGCGGACCGCTGAGCAGATCGCCGCGGTGGTCCGGGCCTGCGCCGCCGCGGGAGTGCCCTTCGTGGCCCGCGGCTCGGGGACGGGCCTGTCCGGAGGAGCGTTGCCGCACGCCGCGGGAGTGTTGATCGTGACCTCCCGGATGCGCCGGATCCTGGAGGTCGACATCGCCAACGAGCGGGCCGTCGTCGAGCCGGGGGTGATCAACCTGGACGTGACGAAGGCGGCCGCGCCGCAGGGCTGGTACTTCGCGCCCGACCCCTCCAGCCAGCAGATCTGCTCGGTCGGCGGCAACGTCGCGGAGAACTCCGGCGGCGCGCACTGCCTGAAGTACGGGTTCACCACCCACCACGTGCTCGGTGCCGAGGTGGTCACCCCCGACGGAGAGCTGGTCTGGCTCGGCGGCACCACCCGGGACACGCCCGGCTACGACCTGCTCGGCGCGTTCGTTGGCAGCGAGGGAACCCTGGGGATCGCGACCAAGATCGTGGTGCGGCTACTGCGGGCCCCGGAGTCGGTGCGCTGCCTGCTCGCCGCGTTCCCCGGGGTGGACGAGGCGGGCACGGCGGTATCGGAAATCATCGCCGACGGGGTGACGCCCGCGGCGATCGAGCTGATGGACGCGCTGGCGATCGAAGCCGCCGAGGCCGCGGTGCAGTGCGGCTACCCGGAAAACGCCGGTGCCGTGCTCATCGTCGAGCTCGATGGGCCGCACGCCGAGGTGGAGCACACCTTCGCCGCGGTACAGCGGCACTGCACCGCGGCGGGGGCGTTCGAGATCCGGGTGGCCCGCGACGCCGCCCAGCGCGCGCTGTTCTGGAAGGGCCGCAAATCCGCGTTCGCCGCGGTCGGCCGGATCAGCCCGGACTACATCGTCCAGGACGGGGTGATTCCCCGAACGGCATTGTCCGAGGTGCTCCACAAGATCACCGGGCTGTCCCGGGGCACCGGTGTCCGGGTGGCCAACGTGTTCCACGCCGGGGATGGCAACCTGCACCCGCTGGTGCTCTTCGACGAGACCAAACCCGGCCAGGCGCAGGCCGCCGAAGAGGTGTCGGGGGCCATTCTGGACCTGTGCATCTCCCACGGCGGCTCGATCACCGGTGAGCACGGCGTCGGGGTGGACAAGGCGCGATACCTGCCGCGAATGTTCACTGCGGACGACCTGGCCGCTATGCAGCGGCTGCGCTGTGCTTTCGACCCGGCAGGGGTGTGCAACCCCGGCAAGGTGTTCCCCACGCCCCGGCTGTGCGGTGAAGTGCCCGGTAAGCACAAAGGCGTGCACCCGTTGCAGGCCGCAGGGCTGGCGGAGCAGTTCTGATGGTCGCTGCGCCCCTGGACGGACTGCACACCGCCTGCGATGACGTGGTCGAGGCGGGCGTCGAC
>JBOHHD010000457.1:0-4716 GCA_050700515.1 Pseudonocardiaceae bacterium | reverse complement strand
AAGCGGTGCTCAATCAGTTCGACCCGGCCAACGAGTCGGCGAGCTACCGGGTGTGGCTGGCCGGGCCGCACCTCTTCGGCCGGGGCTACGGCACGGAGATCACCCGACTCGTCGTCGACTACGCGCTGCACACCGTCGGCCTGCATCGGTTGAGCCTGGGCGTCTACGACTTCAACCCGCGCGCCCAGCGGGTATACGAGAAGTGCGGTTTCCGGCATGAGGGCGTGCAGCGGGACGCGCTGCGCTGGGATGGCCAGTGGCATGACGAGCTGCTCATGTCCATCCTGAGCACCGATCCCCGACCTGGCGGTTGAGCTGGTCCCCGCCGGCTCGGCTAGCGCGCTGACCGGCTGCTTTCACCAGGTTCGCGGTGAGGTGCCGCCTGGGTCGGCCGCTCCTCATCGTGGTGCCCGGCCAGGGCGTGGACGGTCTCCCGCGCCGAAGGGTGGTAGCGGACCAGTTCCGGGGTCAGCTCCCTGGCGGTATTCAGCGCGTCCCTTGCCTGGACGCGGTCACCGTGCAGCACCCAGGCGCGCGCCAGGTCGATGTGGTAACGACCGATCCGGGAACGCTCCCGATCATCGTCGCCCACCTGCACCGACTTCGCCCGCGCGAGGGCGGTGGTGGCGTCGTTCAGCTCGACCGGCACCGACACGTGATGGATGTCGACGTTGAGCCGCGAGCAGTTGATATCCAGGTAGGGGTGAGCGGGCACGTCGGAGGCGACGATGTCGCGGGCCTCGGCGAGGTGAGCCTCGGCGTCGGGTCGCCGTCCGTCGCGGGCGGCCACGATGGCCAGCCGCAGGTGCAGCTGCCCGCGCACGGCACGGGCGGGCGCATCAGTCAGGTCGGCGATCAGGTGCAGCGCGGCGTCGATCCGCCGGACGCAGCCGTGGTAGTCGCCCCGGTTCAGCAGCAGTCGGGTCCGCGCGAACGTCGCGGCGGCCACCCGCAGCGGGTCACCGGTCGCGGCAGCCGCCAGTGCGCGCCGGTCATCGATCGTCGCAGTCAGATCCAGGAACCCGAACCGGTAGCACATGACCTGGGCCAGCGCGTAGGCGTCGTCGAGCAACACCGCCAGCAGCTCCCGGGCCCGGTCGCCGAGCGACGGTGCTGCCTGATGGACATAGAGCTCACGCAGCAGCTCAGGCAGGTCACGGGCGACCTTGGTGTACCGGGCCTGGAACCGCAACCGGGCCAGGGTGTCCAGCCAGGCACGCAGCGTGTCCAGCTCCGGTATCAACTCGATCGACGCCGGATCATCCTGCTCGCAGAGCACCTCCCGCAGCACCGCGACCCCACCGGCGGTCGAACCCGGTTCCAGCATCAGCTCGTAGTAGGGCTGGCCGGTTAAGGCCGTGACGTCCAGACCCAGCGCTGCGGCTACCCGCGCGGTGAACGCCGCGCTGGCCGGGGTCAGCCCCCGCTCCACGGACTGCACCAGGCTGACACTGACCTGCGCAGCTGCGGCCAGCCTCTCCAGGGGCACGTCCGCGAGCTTACGCAGCGTGGCAACCCGGGAACCGACGCTGCGGCCCGCCACCACGTCCACGAATGCTCTCCCTACCAAGAGGCAATGAATACGTCATCCCACAATGCCACGCCATGCCCGCACCACTTGCCTAATGAGGGAAGATCTCCCTGTCTTCAGGCGATTGTCGTCAAGTTCACCGTAGGCGGAGAGTTTCGGCCGGGCACTGCCGGGTAACCGGAGAAGGTAGGCATCCCACCGCTCTTGGAGGAGACAGGAATGGCCATCACTGCTCGCGAGATCATGACGCCGGACCCCGTGTGCGTACGAGCCAGTGAGTCAGCACTCGATGCGGCCATGCGAATGGCCGAGCTCGGGGTCGGCGCCCTGCCCATCTGCGGTGAGGACAACCGACTCAAGGGCATGATCACCGACCGGGACATCGTCATCAAAGTGATCGCGGCGGGTAACGACCCGCGCGGAGTGCACGCCAGCGAGCTCGCCCAGGGCGAGGCCGTCACCATCGGGGCGGACGACAGCGCCGAGGAGATCCTGGCGACCATGCGGGAGTACCAGGTACGGCGGTTGCCCGTGATCGACGGTCACGACCTGGTGGGCATCGTGGCGGTGGCCGATGTCGCCCAGGCGATGAGCGACCCTTCAGTGGGTGACCTCCTGGAGGCGCTCTCGGTCGATTACTGAAAATAGAGCCGGCTACTGAAGGGATCTCGATTCGTTGTCGGAACTGACCGAGCTACGCCACCGGGCGATGGACTGCACGAAATGTGAGCTGCACGCCGACGCGACCCAGACCGTGTTCGGGTCTGGGCGCTCCGGTGCGCCGATGATGCTGATCGGCGAGCAACCGGGGGATGCCGAGGATCGGGCAGGTGAGCCGTTCGTCGGCCCGGCGGGGCGGCTGCTGGACAAGGCGCTGGCCGAGGCCGGGGTGTGCCGGGAGGATGCCTACGTCACCAACGTGGTCAAGCACTTCCGGTTCCGCCGCGAGGGAGCGCGCCGCATCCACCGCACCCCAGGGGTGGAGCACGTCCGGGCGTGCCTGCCGTGGCTGCACGCCGAGCTCACCACGGTCGGTCCCCGACTGCTGGTGACTCTCGGCGCCACCGCGGCCAAGGCGCTGCTCGGCTCGTCCTTCCGGCTCACCCAGCACCGTGGTGAGCTGCTGGAGTACGACGGCCTGCCATTGCTGGCCACCCTGCATCCCTCCGCCGTGCTGCGCGGACCGGAGGAACAGCGCAAAGCGATGTTCGAAGGTCTGGTTGCCGACCTCGCGATCGCCGGCCGAACGGTGGCCGAGCACCAGCACCGCTGATACTTCGCCGGGCGGTCGCCTGCAGCTAGCTCAGCTCCCTGTCGTCCCAGCGCAGGCAACGCCAGCCGAGCCCGTCGGCCTCCAGTAGCACGGTCGCGGTGTTGGCCAGCAGGCGCGGCCCGGCGAACGAGCCCTCGACGTTGGACGTCAGCGCGACGACACTCAACCGGATCGCGGCACCATGGCTGACCAGCACCACAGTGCCCTGGGTATGCGTGCGGCGGATCATCGCGACCTGCGGGAGGTAGCGGTCCAGCACCTGCTTGCCCGACTCACCGCCGGGGCGGGCCCGGTCCAGGTCCCCGGCGTGCCAGGCGCGGTACATCTCATGCAGCGTGTCGTGATCCGCCGCGCGCCCGCGTCCCTCCAGGTCACCGATGAAGACCTCGTGCACTCCGTCGAGAATCCGCAGCGGCACCTCGTGCCGCTCCGCTACCGGGGCGGCGGTCTGCTGGGCTCGGCGGGCCCGGCTCGCGTACACCGCCACCACCGGTTCACCGGCCAGCTGCTGGGCCAGCTCCGCGGCCTGCCGGTGACCTTCCTCGCTCAGCGGGGCTCCCGGCAGGCGAGTATCGAGCACGCCCACGGCGTTGGCCGTGGTCTGGCCATGCCGGGCCAGTACCAGCCGCAGCGCGCTCACTGCGAGGTCACCGGCGTCACGGTCACGCGGTGCGCCCGGCGCGTACCGCGGTGAGCCACTTTTGGGCGGCGAGGAACCCGGTCGGGTCCGGACCGGGCCGCGACGGTCCGTTGCAGCGGGGATAGGAGCCGAGGAAACGGACCGACGTGCACCGTCGGTGCAGCTGGGCCAGGGCGTCCCCGACGGCCGTGTCGTCCACATGGCCCTCGCAGTCCAGGAAGAACCGGTACTCCCAGCGCCTGTCCTTGATCGGCCGGGACTCGATGCGGGTGAGGTTGATCCCGCGCAGGGCGAACTCGGCGAGCACCTCCAGCAGCGCGCCGGGCCGATGGGCGGCCACCGCGACCAGCGAGGTGCGGTCCGCACCGGTGGACGGCGGCAACGTTCCGGGGTGGCGCAGCAGCAGGAAGCGGGTCTCCGCGCCACCCACGTCGTGCACCTCGGTGGCCAGCTCGGCCAGGGGGTAGTGCTGCACCGCGACCGGTGCGCACACCGCGGCGTCGGCCTCCTTGCCGAGCACCGCGACCGCGGCCGCCGACGTGGAGTTGGTCAGCACCGTCGTCGCCGCGGGCAGGTGCTCGGCGATCCAGCCCCGGACCTGCGCCGCGGCGTGCGGGTGGGTGGCCACGAGGCGCACGTCGGACGCGCCGGTGCCCGGGCGCACCAGCACGCTGAACCGGATCGGCAACACGGTCTCGGCCACCGCGAGCACCGGCTCGGCCTCGGCCATCGCGTCCAGGGTGGCGGGCACCGATCCCTCCACCGAGTTCTCCACCGGCACGCACGCCGCGTCCACCGCGCCGGCCCGCAACGCGGCGATCGCCGTGAGCACCGACGCCGCCGGACGCAGCTCGTCGCCGGGGCTCAGTACGAGCGCCGCCTGCTCGGCGAACGTGCCCTCAGGTCCGAGGTAGGCGGTAAGGGGCATGCCGCGAGCCTACGAGGCGCCCGCCGCGCCACCCACCCGGCCCGGAAGGCGGGCATGATCTGTCAGCTCCCCTGCAGGTGCGTGGCGGACGTTGGCCATATCGCCGCTGGTGGCCTGCGCGGTGGTGACCGGCACCGGGTAACAAATCATGCTCTGGCGCGGATATTGAGTTGTCAGGGCTCCGACGACGCCAAGAATTGTGTGCCGAGGGCGAGTGCGACGGCAGCTGAACCCGAAGTCAGTATGCCCGCGTCCGCCCGACCCGCATCGCAAGAAGGGATGGTGGATATGCCCATAATAATCTTCATCGTGATCCTGCTTGCGATCCTTGGGATGGTGTGGGC
>JBOHHD010000456.1:0-2948 GCA_050700515.1 Pseudonocardiaceae bacterium | reverse complement strand
GGGGGTCGACGTGGCGGCAGATCCCCATGCGGTCGCCAGACAGTTGTTCGGAGTGGTCCTGCGGCATTGCCGTACCGAGGCGGGTTTGTCGCTGCGTGAACTGGGCAAGCGCTGCCATCACGACTACAGCCGACTGTCGAGAATGGAGACCGGTGACCATCTCGGTGACCCGGCGCTGCTCGCCGAGATCGACCTGATACTCGGCGCCGGCGGCCTGCTGACGGTGCTGCGCACCGCCGCCGAACTACCATCGGACCCAGCCGGGACGGTCGTCGTGGCACCTGCGGTGCAGATGCGGACTGCCGGTGACGGTGCGCCCATCGTGCTGGAGATGCGGATGACCGACGGAAGGAGCGTGCGGGTGTCGATCCCCCGACGCGAGTTCAGCCAGTTGATCGCCAGCGGTGCGCTGCGCGCCGTACTCCCCGCGGGAGTCCTCAATCTCGACGAAGCCGACCGGCTCGCTCGGGTCATGCGGCAGCCCAGCCGGGTCGACCCGCAGGTCATCGGCTACTTCGATCGGCTACTCACCGAGCACTACACCGCCGACAAGATCCTCGGTCCGCACCAGCTCCTCGGCCCCGTCCTGGCCCAGCTCGACGAGCTCGAAACGCTGCGCAAACACGCCCGACCACCCGTGGCCAAGCCACTGCTGCGGGTACTCGCCCGGTACGCCGAGTTCGTCGGCTGGCTCCAACAGGACGCCGGCGACGTACCCGCCGCGATGTACTGGTCCGACCGCGCCACCCAATGGGCACAGACCGCCGGTGACCACCAGATGGTCGCTTACCTGCTCGTTCGTAAGAGCAATATCGCCTGCCAGCTGGACGACGCCAACACCGTCATCGAGCTGGCTGCCGCCGCCCAAGACGTCCCCGGCGACGTCGACCCGAAAATCATTGCCCTGGCTGCTCAGCAGGAAGCCCGTGGCTGGGCGATGATCAGCGATGTGGACCATTGCCGCCCCAAGCTCGATGCTGCCGCCGAGTTGCTGAGCAAGTATTCCGACGAGGGGGGTCCCGCTGGCCCGGTCTATATCCAGTACTACGACCTCGGCGTTCTAGAGGATCAATCAGCCACCTGCTTCCGTAGCATCGGCCGGGCCGAGGACGCTATCGCCATCTTCGAACGCAGGATCGTCGAGAGCCTTGATGCCAATCTGCACCGTGACCGCGGTTACCAGATGGCCAAGCTGGCCAACGCTGTGGTCGCCACCCAGCAACCCGAGCCGGAGAGAGCCGCCCAGCTCGGCCTGACCTGCCTCGATCTGGCCCGCCGGACCGGCTCGGCCCGCATCGGCAAGGAACTGCACACCCTCGACGCGACGCTGACCACACGCTGGTCCGACCAACCCGACGCCCGCGCCTTCCACGACGCGCTCACGGCGCTCTAAATCTGCGCTCGCCGGGCACCACCCCAGTCCAGTATCAGGCCTGCGGATCAGGCCGGGCAGGGTGCTCCGTCGGTGCGGGTGGGCGCGACCGGTTTGACACCGTCATCGGTGGGCTGGAGATTGACTTTGATGCATTCGTGATTGTCGCGCGCCTGCTGGAACAACGCGATGATGGCGGTGGCGGTCATCTGGACAATTTGCTCGCAGAGTATCCCTGCCAGCGGACTGGTCGCTTTCAATACGGTGCAGACGAGCACGGAGATGACGGCCGTGGCCAGCCCGATGAGGATGGCGCCCTTGTCGAAGGCCGCGGCGAGGCCGGCTGTGGTGGCGCGGCCCAGATAGACGTTGCATTCCGGTCCGGGGCAGGACACCGCTGTGTTGGGGGTGGCTGGAACCAAGGTGGCCAAGTTGTCGTATAGGGATTTCTTGGTCATCGAGTGGGTCGCCCCGGTGGTGGGCAGCTGGTGGTCGCGCTGGAATTGACGAACCGCGTCGGCGGTTTGGGGTCCGTATGTCCCCGTGGCATGTAGCGGAGCTCCGTACTGGATGAGCAGGTGTTGTAGGGACAGTGCGCACCATCCTTGCGCCCCTTGGTCGAGGTCAATGCAGTCGGTGCGCAGGTCGAGGTCCACGTCGTCGGGTGGCAGGTCGTAGAGCGCCGCTTTGGTGTCGTCGGAGACGATGCCGGTGACCTGCAGCCCACGGGCATTCTGAAATTGCCGCACCGCATCGAGAGTTCGCTCGCCGAATGTCTCGTTTCCAGGGAGCTGGGCGCCACGGGCGTTGAGCATTCCTTGCAGCTTTTGCACACAACTTCCTTGGGAACCGGCTCTCAAGCGGTCGCAGTCGGTGCGCAAGTCGGGGGGCATGCTGAGCTCGCGGCGCGCGTCGTCGATCAATGGGGCCGGAATGGTGGTAGGAGAAGGCGGCTGGGCGGGGTCGAGACTTGCCAGTTCGTCATTGCAGCCGGTGGTGACCGAGGCTGCGGTCAGCACAGCGATCAACCCACTGCGCCGGACTGTGCGGATCAGCCTCGCTGCGGTCCGAAACCTGGCTCGTGACAGTCCGTCGGACCCATCGAGTGAGACTGCCACCACCGAAGAGGCGTCCATAGTGGCCACTTCGGTCGGCGTCGAGGCGCGGATGCAGGCCTTTGCCTGGTCGGCCGAGACCGCGGTCATGGCTTTGCACATCACTGTTTTCTCGTCTTGGAAATAGAATTAAAGTCGCACTTTGATCGGAACCGTCCGGCCCTGCTTGGCCTCGGATGAACCGAAGATTGATCCGTCCGCACCCTCCACAATGAAACTGACTCCCCAGTGTTTCCCATCGGATCCGATATGGCCGATACCCTCCTCAACGGGCAGTGGTCAGTGGAAGAAGCTTGACGTCCGAGAACGTCCGGGCGAGTCATGGGGAACGTCTTGTTGCGCATTGGGTTCGATCGGAAAGCCAGTACTTACGCTCCAGCAAACGATAAAGAAGTCGTAGTTGAACGGGTTCGTCGGACCCCATTCGAAAACGGCAACATTATTCGGAGCGAGGTAGGCAC